>NZ_JBLKKY010000019.1:0-65000 GCF_059438195.1 Paraconexibacter sp. | reverse complement strand
CGTGCGGCGCGTCCGGTACAGCCGCCCGCGGACGCTGCGCATCACCGTCTCCTGCCCGGAGGAGGAGGAGCGCTGCCGCGTCCGAGCGACCGTGTTCACGGTTCCGCAGAAGAAGGCGAAGCGCAAGCCGCTGCGCCGCGAGATCCGGCTCGGTCGCGTCACCTTCACGGTCCGCGGCGGCACGACCCGCACGGCGCGTGCGCGGATGTCGACATCGAGCCGGCGCCTCCTGCGCCGCTACGGCAGGCTGCGCATCCGCGCCTACGCGACGGCGCGCGACGCCGACGACAACGTCGGCACCGCACGCAAGACCGTGACGATCAAGAAGTAGCGGCGGCCCCGCGGCGGGCGAGCGCCTCGACGAGCTCGGCCGCCCGGGCGCCGGCGTCCACCGCCGCGGCCTCGCGCGCGAGGCCGCGGGCGCGCTCGGCGAGGCGCGGGTCGGAGAGCGCGCGGCCGACGCCGAGACGCAGCGCCCGGGGGGTCGCGAAGCGCCGCGGGATCCGGACGCCGACGCCGGCGCGGTCGATCCGGGCCGCGTTCTCGTTCATGTCGCCTGCGGCGGGCAGCGCGACGACGACGCAGCCGCTCGTGAGCGCGCGGACGACCGTCCCGTGCCCGCCGTGGCAGACGACGACGTCGCACCGCGGCATCGTCCGCGCGTAGGAGAGCCAGTCGACGAGGACGGCGTTGTCGGGCACGTCGACCGGAGGATCGGGGACGCGCCGGTTCCACGTCGCGAGGACGCGCACCGGAAGGTCCGCCAGGCCCTCGAGCGCCGCCCGGAGCAGGCGGTGCTCGGGATCCTGCGAGGTCGAGGGGGCGACGAGGACGAGCGGCGCGTCGCCCGGGGGGAGGGGGACGTCCTCGGCTTCGGGCTCCCACTGGAGCGCTCCCACCACGTGCGTGTTGGGCAGCGGCACCTGCCGGGCCGGCTCGAGCGCGGGAAGCGTCGCCACGAGGCAGAGGTCCTCGCTGATCCCGCCGTGGAAGCGGGAGACGGGCGGCAGCCCGAGGCGCCGGCGCGTGTCGTTGAGCTCGCTGCGGCCCTGCTCCAGCCCGCGCGCGACGACCCTGTCGGCGAGCGACCACACGGCGCGTCCGGCCGCCGTCCGCGGGGCACGCGCCCCGATCGAGTAGGGCGCGAGGGCCGGGTCGGGGCGTGGATCGACGTGCGGCACGAGCGTCGCCGTCGGGATCCCGGCGCGCTCGGCCGCGAGCGCGGGGGCGAGCGTGAGGATGTCCGCGACGACGACGTCGGGCCTGAGCGCGTCGACGAGCGGCTGGGTGTCCTGCGTCGCACGGGCGACGGCCTCGTAGGGCTTGAGGACGCGACCGAGCGTGGGGAACACGTCGTACTCGGGCGCCGCCACGAAGCCCAGGCCCTCGGCCTCGACGTCGTCGCGCCAGCGCGCCCACGTCTCGACGGTGACGTCGTGGCCGCGGGCGCGGAGGGCTCGCCCGAGCGCGATGACCGGGAACGTGTGCCCGGGGTCCCCGAAGGCCCCGAGCAGGACGGTGAGCGGCGTGCTCAGATCTCGGAGAGGAGCTCGGCGACCGCGCGGAGCTGCTCGAGCCGCGCGTCCTTCGTGAACGCCATCGGCGTGATGCCGAGCGTGCCGACGCCCGCGTGGCGGTAGGCCCGCAGCCGCTCGCGGACGGCGTCCCGCGGCCCGCAGATGGAGACCGTGTCGATGAGCTCGTCCGGGAGGGCGGCCATCGCCTCCTCGCGCTTGCCGTCGAGGTAGAGGTCCTGGACCTCCTTCGCGGCGTCCTCGAAGCCGTAGCGCTTCACGAGCTCGTTGTAGAAGTTCTTGTCGCGAGAGCCCATCCCGCCGACGTAGAGGGCGAGGAACGGCCGCATGAGGTTGCGCGCCTCCTCGACGTCGTCGCCGACGTAGCACTGCACGGTCGGCGCGATCTCGACGTCGTCGAGCGTCTTGCCGCCTCCGGCGCGCTCGACGCCGATCTTCAGCTCCTCGCGCATCACCGTCACGTGCTCGGGCGAGAACAGCGTCGGGATGACGCCGTCCGCGATCTCGGCGGCGAGCTGGGTGTTCTTCGGCCCGATCGCCGCGATGAAGATCGGGATGCGCTCCTGGACGGGGGCGATCGTGAGCTTCAGGGCCTTGCCGGGGCCGTCGGGCAGCGGCAGGTCGATCGAGTCCCCGTGGTACTCGACGCGCTCGCGGGCGAGCGCCATCCGGACGACGTCGACGTACTCGCGCGTCCGCGCGAGCTGCCGGCCGAAGCGCACGCCGTGCCAGCCCTCGCTCACCTGCGGGCCCGAGGACCCGAGCCCGAGGATGAAGCGGCCGTCGGAGAGCTGGTCGAGCGTCGCGGCGGTCATCGCCGTCATCGCGGCCGACCGGCCGGGGATCTGGAAGATCGCCGATCCGATCCGGATCTTCGACGTCTGCCCGGCGATCCAGCCGAGGATCGTCGCGGCGTCCGACCCGTAGGCCTCCGCCGTCCAGACCGAGTCGTAGCCGAGACGCTCCGCCTCCTGGACGATCTCCCGCTGGTCGTCACGTGTGAGGCCGAGACCCCAGTATCCGATGTGGACGCCGAGCTTCATCGCGCAACTTTCCTTTCAGCAGGCAGGGATTCCGGGACGGCGGTCGAGGGCGCTGGTACGGTGCGGTCCGCCCTCAGGAGGGGCCACACCCTATGTCACGACGCCACCGCTCGCCCATCGACGACCTCCGTCTCGCGATCGACTGCCTGCCGACGACCACCCGCATCGCGATGCTCGACGGCATCCGGGCGAACGAGATCATCGTCGGCGCCTACACCGATCGCGACGGCGGCGTCTGCCCGATGCTCGCCGCGCACCGCTGCGGCGGCCGCACGAGCTTCATCTCCTTCGCGAAGGCGTGGGACCGGTTCACGGTCGCGAAGCGCCCGCGGAAGGCGACGCGTCGTGAGCTCGCGATCCTCCGCAGCCACCTCGAGGCGTCGCTCCTCTCCGACGAGGACGTCGACTTCCGCGTCGCGATCCGCGAGCACCGCGAGCTGCTCGCGAAGCGCACGGAGGAGCGCGCCGCGCAGGAGGCGACGCGCAAGCGCCTTCTCGGGCGTCCGGGCGACGCCTACCGCGGTCGTGAGCTCAAGGGGAAGGCGGGCTGGAGCTGGCTGCGGCCGTTCCGCCGCCTCGACGAGTACGAGGCCGCTCTCGCCGCGGTGGAGGCGGAGCGCGACGCTCTCCTCGAGCGCCGCGCCGGCGAGCACAGCGGCGACGGCCGCGTCCTCGAGACGGTCTGACGGCGGACCGGGCCGCGTCCAGCGCGGCCCGGCGTCCCGCCCGGCCCGGACCCGGCCTCAGATGCCGGGGAGCGCCCCGCCGCCCGGCTGGACGAACTGGATCTCCGGGATGACGCACCCCGGGGACGTCTTGAGGAGGTAGCGCACCGCCTCGGAGATGTCCTGCGTCTGGATCATCGTCTCCGCCGGGACGTGCTCCTTCACGAAGTCCGTCATGGGCGTGTCGACGAAGCCGGGGCAGAGGGCGGTGTTCTTGATCCCCGCGCTCCCGAGCTCCTTGTTCATCGCCTCGGTGAAGCCGACGACGCCGTGCTTCGTCGCCGAGTAGACGCTGAGCCACGGCTCGCCCTGCTTGCCGGAGATCGACGAGGTGTTGACGACGAGGGCGTTGCGATGCTCCTCACCGGCGGCGCGGAGCATCGGCATGCACGCGCGGTAGAAGAGGAAGATCGATCGCAGGTTCGTGCTGAGCTGGATGTCGACCTTCTTCGTCGTGAGATCGTCGACGTTCTCGCCCATGCCGACGCCGGCGTTGTTCACGAGGACGTCGAGACGGCCGTAGGCGTCGCGGTGGGCGTCGGCGACCGCCTGGATCGTCTCCTCGTCGCCGAGGTTGCCCGCGAACTCGCGGACCTCGTAGCCCTTCGCGCGGAGCCCGTCGGCCGCCGCCGTGAGCTTCTCGGGGCGGCGTGCGGCGACGGTGAGGGCGTAGCCCTCCTCGCCGAGCATCTCGGCGATCGCGAGGCCGATCCCGCTCGAGGCTCCGGTGACGATCGCGGCGCGCTCTGCCATCTGACTCTCTCCTCTGTCCCGTTCGTGCGGCGGGTCCCGCCGCGGTGCGCGGCCAGTCAATCAGACGCCGACGGGCCCCGTGCGGCGGACCGGCTCCTCCCGGGCGGCGAGCCCCTAGGATCCGCGCTCGATGTCCGGCGCCCGTCCCCGACACCGCCTCGCCGGGGCGGTCGCCGCCGCAGCTCTCCTCGCCGGCTGCGGCGTGGAGGAGCGTCCCGTCGCCGCGCCGGACCCCATCCCCGCGAGCGGACCGCAGGCCTTCCCCGCGGCGGACGGCCGCGTCCTCGGCGCCCTCGAGCAGAGCCTGCCCGAGGGCCCCACGCTCGAGCCGGCCGTCTCCGTGCTCGAGCCGGGCGGGAACCGGCTCGCCTTCGCTCTCGCCGACGGGGCGGGGCAGGAGCTCCCCGGGGCCGAGGTCGTCCTCTACCGCGCGCGCCCCCACGGCGCCGGGCTCGTCGGGCCGGTCGAGGCCCGCGTGGAGCGGCTCGCGCAGGGCCGCTCGATCTACGTCGCCGACATGGCGTTCCCGGCCGCGGGGGAGTGGGTGCTCGTCGCCGTCGCACGGCTCGACGGGCGCCTCGTCCGGACCGCCCCGATGTCCGGGCAGGTGCGGGCGCGCCGCGACGGCCCGCCGCGCGTCGGCGACCGCGCGCCGGGCGCGGAGCTGCCGGTCCGGCCGGCCGCGTCGAACCGCTCCGTGAGCGTCTCGCTCGAGACCGTCGATGTCGTCGACGCGGGCGGCGCGGAGCCGCTCGTCCTCGTCTTCGAGTCGGGGGCGGGCGGCTGCGGGGCACGGTCGTGCGACGGGGCGGCGCGCGCCGCGAGGGCCGTCGCGGCGCGGGAGGGCGTGCGGGCGGTCGTCGTCGGCGAGCGGACGTCCGGGGCCCGGGCGGCGAGGCGCGCCCGCCGCCGCTACCGGCTCCCGAGCCTCCCCTGGCTGTTCGTCATCGACGGCGACGGGGTCGTCCGCGAGCGCTTCGAGGGCCCCGTGTCCGCGCGCGAGCTGCGCCGCGCGGTCGCCGACGCCGGCTGAGGCGTCTTCGGGTGGGGCAGCGTCCTCCCCGCTCGGCTCAAGATCCGCGGGGAGGCGTCGAACACGAAGGCGACCCTTCCCCGTCCGAGGAGCCAACTGCTGTGTCCCTTCCCGCCGCCCCGATGACGTCCGATGCGATGCCCGACGGCCTCCGCGATCCGCGGCATGTCGCGATCGCCCGCTACGTCGGTCTCGGCGCGGGCCATCTCGAGCTCCTGCACCGCGCGATCGCCGAGCACCCCGTCGACGCGGAGGCGGTCGCCGAGAGCTTCTACGACCACGTCCTCTCGCAGCCCGAGCTCCGCGACATCATCGATCGCCACTCCTCGGTCGATCGCCTCCGCGCGACGCTCATCGACTACTTCGGCGGGCTCTTCACCGGCCGCTACGACGACGACGTCGCCGAGAGCCGCGTGAAGATCGGCCGGGTCCACGACCGGATCCGCCTCCCGCTCGGCGCCTACCTCGGCGCCTTCGTGCAGATCGACGAGATCGTCGTCCGCGTCCTCTGCGAGGGCCTCTCGCACGACTCCCAGGCGCTCGCCGACGCGCTCCTCGCCTGGCGTCGCGTCACGCAGACCGACCAGGCGATCGTCGCGCAGAGCTTCATCGACGCGCGCGACGAGCGCCTCGCCTCCCTCCTCGAGTCGCTGACCGCGACGAGCGAGGAGGTCGCCGCCCAGACCGAGGAGGCGACCGCCGCGGTCCGGGAGACGGCGAACGAGGCCCAGGCCGGCGCCGAGGCCGTCGCCGCGACGTCGACGGCCGTCGACGGCCTTCGCGGCGCCGTCGCGACCGTCGAGGAGCAGCTCGGCGTCCTCCGCGGCCAGATCGAAGGCATCGGCTCGATCGTCAAGGAGATCGGCGAGATCTCCGAGCTCACGAAGCTCCTCTCGCTCAACGCCCGCATCGAGGCCGCCCGCGCCGGCGACCACGGTCGCGGCTTCGCGGTCGTCGCCGAGGAGGTCCGCCGCCTCGCCGAGCGCACCGAGGACTCGCTGCGCACGATCGCCTCGCACAACCAGGGCTCGACCGCCTCGATCGGCGAGGTCGCGGCGGCGCTCGAGAGCGCCCAGTCGCAGGTCGAGACCGTCGAGTCGGGCGCCGACCGGTCGCGCGAGAGCTTCGAGAAGGCCGCCTCCGCTGTCAGCGAGATCTCCGCGATGATCGCCGAGATCAACGGCGGCATGGAGGGCATCGTCGCCCAGGCGACGAAGGACAACGTCTCGCTCGCCTGATCCGCCACCACTTCCCCTGGGCAGGGAACGTCGCCATCACCCCACTGAGCTACCGTCCCGCTACGGCGGGCCGGTAGCTCAATGGTGAGAGCAGCGGACTCATAATCCGTCAGATCCAGGTTCGAGTCCTGGTCGGCCCATCCGTGTGATCTGGAGGGCCGCGTCGTACGCGTGCCCTGCGGGGGCGCTCGACATCACCCGCGAGCAGAGCTGCCGGCCGCCCCGACTCCGACGCCCGGCCCGCCTATGCGGCCCTGGTGGTCCTGGCGAGGAGATCCCCGTCGGCCGCAACCACCGCGACGGTCTCGCTGCGACGCGTGCGGGCCTCGCTGACGGAAGCGAGCACTGTGACGGTGACGGCGTCGTCGATGTCCGTGCCCTTGAGGTCTGATTCGACGACCCAGACGGACTGCACCCGTCCGGCAGCGTCGATGAGGTCGGAGATCGCCTCGACCTGCGCCTCGGTGAGGTCTGCCGCTCGATACACGGGATAAGGGGTGGTACGCCGCATGAGTCCCTCCTCGGTCGGCAAGCGGCTGCTGTACCGAACGGGTCCCCCCTCGGGCTGGCGACTAACCCGAATCCGACAAGTGTCCGCATCCAAGGTGCGCCGCCTCAGGGGCCTGCGAGTCCTTGCGGGAGGCTCCTTCGCACGTTCGACCGACCTCATCGATCGAGCCGCCAGACTGGTCGTCGAGCGCGCGTCCGTGTTCGGGCGCGGCGCACGCGCCTGACCGTCTCGGGCTGCGTCACTCGGCTGTTTGCGATCCCGTCGCAGGCGGTACCGCCTCGCAGGGGTAGGGCCCCGACACAGGAGCGCCCATGCAGCGAACGTCGAACGGCCCGGCGCGCGAGCGCGGCTCTGCGCAGGCCCCCCAGACCCCGCACCACGAGCCGCGGCATTCGTGGCGACCGCACGCGGCGGACGCTTCCCGAGCCAGGAAGATCAGCGGGGTCGCGGTCCGGCATTCGTCGCCGTCCGCACCCGCGCCGACGCGCGCACGACCCGAGCCGGGCGTCGCGCCCCATCGGTCCGGAGCGCGCGCGGAAGGCGAGGCAGGATGACGTCCGTGTCGCGAAGGCCGGACCGGATGGGACCGTCCGCCGCCGACCTCGAGAAGACCATCGAGCGCGAGCGCGAGCGCAGCGCGGCTCTCGAGCGGGCCCTCGATGACGAGCGCGAGCGCAGCTGGGCGGAGACGACGCTGCTGCGGCACGAGCTCGACCGGCGCGTCGCGGCCCACGAGGCCGCTCTTCGGCGGATCGAGGAGCAGCGCGAGGCGTTCCGGCACGCCGTATCGGAGGCGAGCCCCCTGCCGCCCGCCGCGGAGGCCGGCCCCGCGGCGGGCGCCCGCGATGCCTCGAGTGCCGTGGTCGGCCGCCTGCGGGCTCGCCTGGACGCATTGAGGGCCGAGCTCGACACCCGCGCCAAGTGCGCGACCGTCCTCGAAGCGCGCGTCGCGGAGCTCGGCGAGGCCGTCGCAGGGCTCCGCGCCGAGCTCGACGCCGAGCGGGAGAGGTCGCGACGTCTCGTCGAGGCGGCGGCGCAGTCACGCAGGGAGCTCGCGCGGCGCGTCGAGTCGGCCCACTCCCGCATCGTCGACTGGCGCGCGGGGCTCGAGGCGTCCGTCGAGCAGCTGGTCGCGGGCGTCGACGCCGCCCTGGAGCCGGTGACGCGAGCCCGGTCGCTTCTCGCCGACGGAGAGGGAGCGGGACGCGCCGACCGGGATCCCCTCGACGCCTTGGCCGTGGAGCTGCAAGACCGCGAAGCGGCCGACCCGCCGCGACGGCGCGTCGAGACGGTGACGCGGACGTGACCGCGAGGCGGAGGTCTCAGCCTCCCACCGCCTTCGTGATCTGCTCACCCTGGACGTGACGCTCCCGGTCCCCGGTGAACCGGATCGAGAGGTGCCCGCGGACCGCGGCAGCGACCGGGAGGGGTTCGTCCACCTCCCAGCCACCGTCGTCGATGGCCGAGCGGAACCTCAGCGACGAGAGCTTCCCGTTCGCCCCTCGGTGGTCGTAGCGCACGCGGATCACGCCACGCGCCCGCGAGCTGATCGTGCCGCTGACGTGCAGGCGGCCGCCGGTGATGCTCGACCCCGTGCGCCTCAGCCGAGCCTCGTGCCGCGCGGCTCGCACGCGCGCCGCGTCGGGGCCCACGCGCCCGTCGCCCCCGTAGGTGAGGCGGAGGATGCCAGTCCGCGCTCGGCGCATCCGGGCGGGGAGCCGCTCGTCGATGCGGACCCGGCCGTCGCGGATCTCCGCTTCCATCTCGTGAGAGCGTCCACGGGCCGTGAAGCGGCCTCGCAGCCGCCCCGTCGCGCGCGCCGTCATCTCCGCGAGCACGTCGAGGCGACCGTCCTCGACCTCCGCGCGGCGCACCCGCAGCTTCGCGGGCGACCGGCGCCGCGGCACCGCGGAGGCGCCGGTGGCCGCCTCCATGTCGAGCATGCCGTACCCGTAGATGCCGTCCGGACCGGGAGCGCCGAGATCCCGAGCCGTCCCGACGAGCCGCTGCATGGTCCCCTCGCTGTCGAGTCCCTGCGCGAGCAGCAGGGCGGCGGCGGCCGCGACGTGCGGGACCGCCTGTGACGTGCCCGACATCGAGGAGTAGCCGTCGTCGATCGTCGTCGAGAGAACGCGCGCCCCGGGGGCGACCATGTCGACGCGGTACCCGTAGTTGCTGTGCGCGGCGCGGAAGCGCTGCTCGTCGATCGCGCCGACGCAGAGGATGCGGCGCGTGACGAGGGGCTGGGAGCAGAACGGCAGATCGAAGTTCCCTGCTGCGGTCACGACGACGACGCCGGCCGCCGCGGCGCGTTCCAGGGACTGCGTCAGCGCCGAATCGGGGAGGACGCGCTCGGGCGCGTATGGCCCCGCCGTGAGCGAGAGGTTGATGACGCGTGCGCCGGCGGCGACGGCCGCATCGATGCCGCGCGCGACCCTCGCCTTCGTGCCGCGGTTCGACGCGTCGAGGACGCGGATCGGCAGGATCTTCGCCCCGGGCGCCGCTCCGTGCACCCCGATGCCGTTGTCGGCGACGGCGCCGATGATGCCGGCGACGTGCGTGCCGTGGCCGTGGTCGTCGTCGGGGACGCCGTCGCCGTCGACGAGGTCCGGCGCCTGGAGGAGCTTTCCGGCGAGGTCGGGGTGGTCGAGGTCGATGCCGCTGTCCACGACGGCGACGACGACACCCTCGCCCGTGCTCACCGACAGCGCCGGGTCCGCGCGCACGGCGGAGAGCCCCCACTGCCTCTCGCGGAGAGGGTCGCGCTCGGCCGCCGAGAGTGCGGGGTCGACGGGTCCGACGAAGAGCGTGGCGCACGCCGAAGCGCACGCGACGGCGCAGCGCGCCGCGAAAGCAGGGGGACGCAAGGCATCTCCTCTCACATACCCCTGCTCGTTCCGTGTTGCATAGCCCTCTAACCACGTCCGGTGCAGGTGAAACCTGCAACTGCTTGGCGCGTCGCACGTGTCATCGCGCCGGAACGGGGTAGTGGATGCCGAGGGGTAGGAATCGACGAAGGAGAAGCGATGCGATTCCGCAGTGACCCCTGCCCGGTCCCAGGCCTCCGTGCGCCGATGCGCTCCTCGACGCAGGCGGTCTCCCGATGAGCTGCCCGACCACGAGTGAGACGGCGCTCGCCGATGCGGAGGAGGCCGCCGGCTCACGAGCGCGCGAGAGCGCTCGCGACGGTCGAGCCCGCATCGCCGCCATCGACTATCCCGATTCCGGCCGGCCGGTCGAGGTCGGCGACGAGCCGGTGCTCACGGCACGCCGGAAGGCCGCCTACGGGGTGCTCACGCTCGTCTGGGTCGCGGTGAACGCGTCCTTCTGGGCCTGGTGGCTCGCGCCCGGCCATCGCGGCTCCACGCCGCTCTTCCTCTTGGCGACCGCTGCCCTCGCCTATCTCGTCACGCTCCTGCCGACCTTCTACTGGTTCTTCGCCGGGAGAGCCCGCCGGCCCCCGTCACCGCCCGCGCCGACCGGCATGCGCGTCGCGATGATCACGCTCTGCGTGCCGTCGCACGAGTCGCTCGCCGTCGTCGCCCGGCAGCTCGCGGCGCTGTCACGGGTCCGCTATCCGCACGAGAGCTGGGTGCTCGACGAGGGCGACGACCCGGACGTCCGCGCGCTCGCCGAGGCGTTCGGCGTCCGTCACTTCTCCCGCCGCGGGGTCGAACGCTGGAATCGGCCGGGGCCGCCGTTCCAGGAGAAGACGAAGGCGGGGAACGTCAACGCGTGGCTCGACCACGTCGGCAGCGAGGGGTACGAATACGACGCCTTCGTGCAGCTCGACATCGACCACGTCCCGCGTCGCGACTACCTCGACCGGACGCTCGGGCACCTGCGGGATCCGGAGGTCGCGTGGGTGCAGGCGCCCAGCGTGGTGGCGAACGTCGACTCCTGGGTCGCCCGGGGACAGGCCGAGCAGGACGTCGTGCTGCAGGGGCCCCTGCAGATGGGCTTCTATGGCCACACCCGCACGCCGTTCATCATCGGGTCGCACACGACGTATCGGACGTCGGCCGTGCAGGAGATCGGAGGCTTTCAGCCGACGCGGGCGGAGGACCACCTCGACACCGTCGTCCTCGCCGCGCAGGGCTATCGCGGTGTGTACGTGCCGGAGTTGATCGCGCGCGGCGACGGCCCGACCGACCTGTCCACCTACCTCGGTCAGCAGTTCGCGTGGGCCTACTCGATGGTGCAGATCCTCCTGCACCACATGCCGCGGCTCGTCCGCAGCTACGACCCGCGTCAGGCGTTCCAGTTCCTCATGGCGCAGAGCTGGTACTGCCTGTGGTCGATCTCGTGCGTGGTTCTCTGGCTCCTCCCGATCATCGCGCTCCTCGGAGGACGCCCGATCGCCGACGTGGTCCCCAGCGAGTTCGCCGTCGCCTTCGGCCTCGTGCTGCTCACGTCCACCCTCATGTGGTGGTCGACGCGGCATCTCTTCCAGCCGGCCGGCATCACCCTCTCGTGGCGCGGGCCGATCCTCGACATCGCACGCTGGCCGGTCGTCTTCTCGGCGGTCGTCAACGTCCTGCTGAGGGTGAGGCGTCCCTACATGATCACTCCGAAGGGCAGCCGAGCCGGCGGTCTCCCGCCGGGGCACCGGCTCTACGGTCCCTTCCTCGCGCTCGCGTGGCTCTGCATCGGGTCGATGGCGGCGTACGTCGCCGTCGACGGCCACGATGCCGCCGGCGGCTATCTCTGCCTCGTGGGACTCAACCTCGCGGCCGTCCTCACGATGCTCACCGTCACCATCGGTCTCGAGCACCGCCGCGTCCGCACCGAGGTCGGGCCCGCTCGCGCGATCCGTGAGCGGGCGCCCACGCTCAGCGTCCTCGCGCTCACCCTCACCGCGACCGCGGCCGTCGTCGCGCTCGCGTGGCAGCCCATGACGGAGGCGATCCGATGAGGGCACGCTGGTCCTCCGCGACTGCGGCGCTCGTCGTCCTCATCGGCGCTCTCGCGTCGCTGCGCATCGCCGACCCGTGGGGTCCCGCGGCGGACCGCCCCCCGTCGGGGAGCCCGCCGCCGCCGCCGCTCCTGTCGGCGAGACCCGTTCCCGCGCACGCTCTCTGCCTGCGCCCCATCCCCGCCGATCGAGCACCGCGGACATCTGGCGGGCCGGGGGCCGACCGAGCGGCCTGGGAGGCGGCGGAGCTCCCCGTCGGCGCCAGGTGCGCGGCCTTCGAGAAGGCCGTCCTCGAGACCGTCGCGGGCCTGTGAGACGCGCGCGTTCCGACCGTGAAGACGCCATCGCGGCGCTGCTCTTCGAGGGGCGCTCGCTCGTTCGCGAGCTCGAGGCCAAGGGCTCGCTCGAAGCGGCCGCCGCGGCCATCGAGACGCTGGGATCGGACGACGTGCGCCTCGCCCTCCTCGTGTCCATCCATGACGCGTGCGAGGCCCGCGGACAGCAGGAGGACAGGCGGGACGAGGGGCCGGCCGCGGACATCGACGGAGAGCGTCGGGCCTCTTGACGCGTCAGTACGCGGCGTGGATCTCCCGCCACGTGCTCTGCACGACGCCGGCGGACCCGAAGGAACGCACGGCGGCGAAGACGTCGTGGTCGAGGCGGACGTTGAGGCTCGACGAGCCCGCCACCGTCGTGGCGTCGCCGTCGACGAGGATCCCCCCGAAGACGGTCGCGTTCCCCTGGACCTGGACCGCGGGGTGGGCGCCCTGCTCCTCGTTGGCGTGGTAGACGACGCCGTGGAAGCGCACGGTCCCGGCGATCGAGAGCGAGCCCCGGGCCATGAGGACCATCCCGGGCGCGGAGGGCGAGTTGACCTGCGCGTTGCCCGCGTAGGCGCAGTCGCCGTGCTCGATGTAGACGATCTGGCCCTGGAGTCCGGGCCCCGGCGGACAGCCCGACGAGTAGTAGGTGCCTCTCGCGATCGCGGTCGCCCGCAGCCGCAGGCGTGCCGCGGGTGTCATCGCCGGCTGGGGGCCGTACCCGCTGCGGATCGTGTTCGGGCTGATCTGGTGGTCGAGCAGGGCGGTGGTGTCCGCCCACGCCGCGGACTCGTCGTCGCCCCGGAGCGCATGGCCGAGACACGGCGTCTCCTCGCCGAGCGCCGCCGTGCAGCGGACCGCGACGAGTCCGCTCTCCGACGATCCGCCCTGAGCGTCGATGATCGTCTTGCGTCCCTTGTTGGAGATGTCGAGCCGGCCGGTGAGGACGGCGGTGCGGGGGAGATCCTCGACGGTCTCCTGCGCGCGGGCGAGGGCGACGATGGTCCGGGTCTGACCGCCGACCGTGCCCTGCGCCCGGACCCAGACGCGGTCGTCTCCGTTGGCGTCGTAGCCGGGGGCGCCTTGCGAGAGGGCGTCGTCGTAGTGCGCCTTCGCCGGGCCGTCGCTGTTGTCGCGCACCGCCGTCGACCACCACGTCGACGGTCCGCCGTCGATCGAGCCCGAGAGCGCCGCGAGCGTCGCGGGGGCCGGGCACCTCGGGTCCCCGGTCGCCTGCGCGCTGCAGGCCGGGACCGGGCGCCCCGCGGCGCCGGCGCCCGGCCACTCCCGCGAGAGGTGGTAGATCTGCGCGTTCATCGCCGCCTCGGCGAGATTGAACGCGGCCTCTCGCATCCGGGTGACGCCCGACTCGTGCGACTGGGTGTCGATCATCGAGAGGGTCGCGACGCTGAAGCCGAACATGACGCTCATGAGGAGCATCGCGCTCATGAGCGCCATGCCGTCCTCGCCCCGCAGCGACACGCGACGGACGAGACGACGGACGCCGGTGATCCGCTCACCGAGGATCCGGAGATGACACGACCTGCCCATGGGCCCGTTATCGGCCCGGTGGGATGAGAACGTTAGGGGGCTATGCGGTTGGTCGGTGCGTCGCGGCGGCCGAGCGGCTCGACAGGTTGCTCTCAGCCCGCCGGCGTGCCCCGCAGCTCGCGCGAGCGCATCTCGCCGCGGGTCCGGGTCGGTGCGTGCCCTGTGAAGGCGGCGCTGACGTGCACGGTGCCGGTGCGCTCCGCGATCTCCTCGCGCACGGGCGTCGGGAGGGCCTCGCTCAACGACCAGCGGCCGTCCCGGATGCGGACGTTCGTGTCGAAGCGGCGGGTCGCGCCGGCGTAGGGGTACTCCAGCTCGACCCGGACGACGCCGCGCACGCGGTCCGCGATCGCGCCCTTCGCCTCGAGCCGCCCGCTGTCGGTGAGTCGCAGCGTGCGGAGGGAGAGCCGCGCCTTGCGTCCGGCGGCGCGGAGGCGGAGGGTCTGCGGGCGCGTCTCGCCGTTGCCGGCGTAGCGGATCGTGATGATCGCGGTGCCCGCTCGCGCCTGGGCGGCGGGGATGCGGTGCCGGACGCGGACGTGGCCGTGCTCGCTGTCGATCGGCGCCGTGAAGCGGGACGTGCGGCCGGCGGCTCGCACGGTCACCTCGACGTCTCCCGACGCGCGCCGGCTGATCGGCGCGAAGAGGTCGAGGCGGCGGCTCGACCTCAGGATCCGAGCTCTTGCGACCTGCAGCTTCGCGCTGTGCTCGGCGGCGGGCCCGGAGCTCTCGACGAACGCGTCCGCCTTGCGAGCCTTCGCCTTGCCCGGCTTCGACTTCCGGGGTGGCTTCGACGCCTCCGGTGCCGGCTCGACCGGGGCGGGGGTCGGCGCGAGAACGGGGCCGGGGGCGGGGGCCGGAGCCGGAGCCGGTGCGGGAGCCGGTGCGGGGGCGGGCGCCGGCTCGGGTGTGGGCTCCGGCGCGGGCGCGGGCTCCGGGACGGGCGTGGGCTCCGGCGTCGGCTCGGGCGTGGGCTCGGGCGTCGGCTCGGGCGTGGGCTCGGGCGTGGGCTCGGGCTCGGGCTCGGGCGTCGGTTCCGGCTCGGGCGTCGGCTCGGGCGTCGGTTCCGGCTCAGGTGTCGGCTCGGGCGCCGGGGCCGGCGCTCCCGCGGCGATCGTGTCTCGGAAGAACGTGTACGCCGGCTTGGGTGAGTAGTCGTCGCGGAGGAGGCCGTAGCCGTTCTCGAGCTGGCCCGAGGCGGTGTTCCCGTCGCGGAGGGCGAACGCGTACAGGTCGGTGACGCCGTAGGTCGCCTGCGTCTCGGACACCGTGTCGACGATCGCGCGGACGACGAGGTCCTGCGTCGCCTCGCTACGGGTCGAGCTCGTCGGGTAGCCGGTCTCGCTCACCACGATGTCGGCGGCGCCGACTCCGGCGGCGGGCATGTGCGAGGTCCGCATCGCGGCGAGCGTTCCGCGGATCGTCTCGTCGACCTCCGTGGCGGTCGGCACCGAGCTCGCCGACGGCGGCGACCACGTGCCGGGGTAGACGTTGACCCCGACGAAGCCGACGGCGCTCGTGAAGGCCGTCCCGCCGGCCTCGCGGAGCTGGGACCACATGGGCTCGGTCGTCGTCGGCCTCGAGCCGGCCGCCCAGTTGAAGCCGACGCGGACGTCGGAGCGGCCCATCGCGTCGAGCTCGCCGCGCGCCGCGGGCACGCCGGCGGCGAGCGCATCGATGACCCCCGGATAGGAGCCGTCGCCCGCGCCAGGCGAGGGGTTGTTCGGCTCGTTTCCGATCGTGATCGCCTCGACGCCCGCGAGCGCCCCGAGCCGACGGGTCTGCGTGCGCACCCACGCGGGATACCCGGCGGCCTTCGACGAGTCGGCCGGCCGGTAGCGCAGGACGGCCGAGACCTTGAGCCCGTTCGCCGACCACCACGTCGCCTCGCTGAGGAGGCCGTCGACCGAGGCGTTCGAGACGCCGTCGTAGTCGCCGTAGACGTGGACGACGAACTCGCGGCTGCCCTTCAGCTCCCGAACGGTGCGCATCGACTCGTCGGCGTTCTCCGGGACCGCGGGCGAGATCTTGGACGTCGCGCCGGCGGCGCCCCACGGGTAGATGCCGAAGCGCAGCCCGTCGGCGGCCTGCGCCGAGCCCGGCAGCACGGCCGGGGACAGGACGAGGAGGAGAGCGAGGCGCGACAGGACGTTGCGCGACGTCGCTCGACGAGGACCGGCGGAGGGAGCAGGCATCTCCCTCTGCGTCGGGCCGTCGCGGGGACCGTTCGTGCCCTGCGCGCTGCAGTGGACGTGTGTTCTAGCCAGCGCGAGAAACGCACTCTCGTCCGCGAGGGCCCCGCCGCCTCAGCGCGGGATCCAGCGGAAGAGCACCTCGCGACGCGCGAGCTCGGCGAGGAGGACGACGCAGGCGGCGAGCACGATGCTGTTGCCGATCGGCCCGAGCCCGTCCCCGGCGAGCGCCGGCACGCTCGCGAGCGCGATGCAGAGCGGGACGTGGACGATGAAGACGTAGAACGAGCAGCGTCCGAGGGGGAGGAGGAGCCACCCCGCGGCCCGCTCCGCCGCGGCCGTGTGCCGCCGCAGCAGCGCGTAGACGGCGACGCCGAGCGACGTCATGACGGCGAGGCGCACGGGGTCGAGGAGGCCCTTGTCGAACCGCGCCTCCTTCCACTCGAGGACGGGCTCGGGCGCCACGCCGGTCTGGAGGCAGACCGCCGCCGTCGCGGTCGAGGCGACGAGGAGCCCGAGCGGCCGTCCGACGCGCCGCAGGGCCGCCTCGACACGCAGCCGGTGGAAGCCCACGGCCATGCCGAGCACGAACGGCAGCTGCCAGACGAGGAGCGGGAACGGACCCTCGGACTGGGTGGGGAGGACGTCGACGTTCAGCACCCGTCCCACGGCGTAGATGCCGAGGCTGCCGGCGAGGAGCAGCGCCGCGTGCCCGCGCGCGAGGGCGAGGAGGACGAGCGGCGCGAGCGCGAGGGCGACGACGAAGAAGCCGAGGATGTTGAACTGCCACGGGCCGGCTTCGAGCGTGACGATGCCGAGGAGCGCGTCGAGGACGCCGTCGGCGGCGTAGAGGTCCCGCCCGCTGCGCGAGACGGCGACCGCGTCGGTCGCGAGCCCGGGCACGAGCGTCGCGAGGCCGACGAGCGCGACGACGACGACGGAGGCGACGTAGAGCTTGCGAGCGCGCTGCAGGAGCTGCAGTGAGGCTTCGCGACCCCCGAGCCGCCTCCACCTGCGGCCGTAGACCATGCCGACCGCGATGCCAGACACGGGGACGAGGATCTCCGCGGCGGAGAGGACCGTCCCCGTGGCGACGGCGAGCCAGCCGGGGATCTGGGCGTGGTTGACGACGAGGATCGCCATCGCGAGGCCGCGCAGCAGATCGAGCGCGACGTCGCGGCCCGGAGGCCGCGGACAGGGGAGGACGGGCCAGTTCTCGAGCTCGGCGCCCGTCGCGGGCACAGGGAGGACGTCATGCGCCCGACCCCGGGCCCCCGCATCGAGCAGCATGTTCGGGCACCCTAATGCTCTTGCCCGAGGGATGTCGCTAGGGTCCCCGCGCATGCCGTCGCACCATCAAGCTGTTCGTGCTCGCCGCCGATAGGCAGCGCATGTTCCCCACCGGCTTCACCCGCGCCGCGCGGACGAGCATCGCGACGCTGGTCGCGTCGTCGGCCTCTCCGTCTCGATCGCCGCCCCCCGCGCCGAGGCCGCGCTGCCCATCCGGGGCGTCGCGGTCGACATGTTCCTCCACGAGTCTCCCGACCGCGTGCTCACGGACATCGACGAGGCCGCGAAGCTCGGCTCGACGACCGTCCGGCTCACAGTTCACTGGTCGGGCCTCGAGGTCTTCGGGCCCGGCGAGCACGCCCGGTGGTACCTCGACCGCATCGACGCGGCGGTCGCCCGCGCCGGCGCGCGTGGGCTGAAGGTCCTCCTCACGCCGGTGTTCACGCCGAGCTGGGCGTCGTCGACCGGATTGCAGAACACCCCGCCCGACGATCTCGGGTCCTACGGGCGCTTCGTCGCGTTCCTCGCGCAGCGCTACGGCCCCGGACTCGCCGGCATCGAGGTCTGGAACGAGCCGAACCTCCAGAGCTTCTGGTCGACCGCCGATGCGGCCGGCGCATACGCCGATCTCGTGCGCGTGGCGCATGCCGCGATCGAGGCGGCGGCGCCGTCGGTGCCCGTGGTCGCCGGCGTGCTCTCAGGGGCCGACGTCGCCTTCCTCGAGTCGCTCTACGCCGAGGGCATCCAGGGCCACTACGACGTCCTCTCCGTCCACGTCTACAACGACGGCCGGCATCCCGAGGAGCTCATCGACCCGCAGTTCGCGCACGCGACGTTCCTCCAGGGCCTCCGTTCCCTGCGCACGACGATCGAGAGCCACGGTGAGACGAGGCCCGTGTGGATCACCGAGCTCGGCTGGAACACGAGCACGATGCGTGACGCGTCCTGGCTCAACGGCGTGACGCTCGACCAGCAGGCGGAGTACCTCGGCCGCGCGCTCGAGATGCTCGAGAGCCCCGACTGGGGGATCGACTTCACCTCGGGTGTCATCGTCTACCGGCTCCGCGACACCGGGACCGATCCCGATGACCCGCAGCAGAACTACGGGCTGCAGTTCCACGACGGCACCCAGAAGCCGAGCTACCGCGCCGTGCGCTCGGCATTCGGCGTGCGCGGCAAGCCCAAGCGCTGAGTCCCGACGACCCCGGCTGGTCGCGTGCCCGCGGGCGTCTCGTCCGCCGGCACGCGCGTGTCCGCGCCGTCGCGGGCCCGGGTCGAACACGCGTCCACGGTCGCGGATGACGAGGCCGCCGTCCGGCACACTGCGCCGATACCGGCTGCATGGCGGTGCTTCGCCGTGCAATCGTGACAGCAGTCGTCGCCGTCGTGACGACCGGCCTCGCCGGGGCTCGGCCCGACCTCGACCCCGCCCACGCGGTGCTCCCGGTGCGCGGCACGGCGATCGACGTCCTCCTCCACGAGGACCCGTCGCTCGCCCTGCGGGACGTCGACGCGGCGGCCGAGCTCGGCTCCACGGCGGTCCGGCTGAGCATCCAGTGGTCGGGTCTCGAGCCGGTGCGCCGCGGCGAGGTCGCCCAGTGGTACCTCGATCGCATCGACGCCGTCGTCGCCCGCGCTCGCGCGCACGGCATCTCGGTCCTCCTCACCCCGGTCTTCACACCGCCCTGGGCGTCGTCGTCCGGGCTGCCGAGCGCGCCTCCGGACGACCCCGCCGACTACGCGCGGATCGCCGCGTTCCTCGCCGGCCGGTACGGATCGGCGCTCGCCGGCATCGAGATCTGGAACGAGCCGAACCTGTCGAGCTTCTGGTCGGCTCCCGACGCCGCGACCGCTTACGCGGGGCTGCTCCGCGCAGCGCATGCGGCGATCAAGGCCGCCGACCCCTCGGTCCCGGTCGTCGCGGGCGCCATCTCCGGGGCGGACACCGGCTTCCTCGACGCCCTCTACGCCGCGGGGATCGGCGGCAGCTACGACGTCCTCTCGGTGCACGTCTACAACGACGGCCGAGCGCCCGAGGCGCTCATCGATCCCCGGTGGGCGCACGCGACGTTCCTCCAGGGCCTCCGGTCGCTGCGCGACGCGCTCGTCGCGCACGGCGAGCGCCGCCCGGTCTGGATCACGGAGATCGGCTGGAACACGAGCACGCTGCGAGGCGCGCTCTGGCTCGACGGCGTGACCCTCACCGAGCAGGCCGACTACCTCGCGCGCGCACTCGCCATGCTCGAGAGCCCCACGAGCGGCGTGGACTTCGTCTCGGGTGCGCTCGTCTACCGGCTGCGGGACATCGGCACCGACCCGGCCGACCCCCAGCACAACTACGGCCTCCAGCACGAGGACGGGACGCCGAAGCCGAGCTTCGGCGCGGTCCGCGCGGCGTTCACCGAGCCGCCGCCCGCCGCACCGGTGCCGACGGCCTCTGCCGAGACGGATCCTCCGGCACCCACGTCGGTGACCGCACCGACGGCGCCGCCACCCGCGGCCGCCCCACCCGCAGCGGCCCCACCCGCGGATCCCGCGGCGGCGAGTCCGCCCGCCCCCCGGTCGCCCGCGAAGCTGCGCGTCCGGCGCGCCCGGCTCCACGACGGGCGCCTCGACGTCCTCGCGGAGATGACGCGCCGCGCGACGGGTGAGCTCGAAGGCGAGCTCACGGCCGGCGGACGTCGGCACCGCTTCCGCGCGAAGATCGACGACAGCGGTCGCATCCGCATCGACGAGAAGCTGCCCCGGGCGATGCGGCGGTCGCGCACCGGCATCGTCGAGCTCTCCTACGACGGGAACGAGCGGGTGCGCCCCGACGACGTCCGCGTCCGCGCGGCGCCCCGCAAGGCGAAGCTCCGGCGGACCCGTGCGACGCTGGACGACGGGCGGCTCCGCGTCGAGGGCACGATCAGCGACCGAGCGAGCGGAGTCGTCCGCGTCCGCCTCGAGACCGAGGGCGCCGACGGCGTCGTGCGCCGGACGCGCATGCGGGCCCGTATCGAGGACGGGCGGTGGGCACTCGACGAGCACCTCACCGGACCGGCGGCGACCGGCGGTCAGCTCTCGATCCAGTTCACGGGCGACCTCGGCGCGCGCATGCGCGGCGAGCAGACCGCGAAGCAGGTCGGCTGACGGAGCGCTACGGCTGCGTCGGGGTCCACCTCCCCGGCAGCTCCTTCACGCCGTACATGAAGTTCGAGAGCTGGATCTTCGGCTCGTCGACGACGAGGTCCGGCATGTGGGTGAAGACCTCCCGGAGGCCGGCCTTCACCACCTGCCGCCCGAGCTCGTTGCCGAGGCAGAAGTGAGGACCGCCGCCGCCGAAGGAGACGTGCTTGTTCGGGTGGCGGTCGAGCCGGAACTCGAACGGGTCCCCGAAGACGTCCTCGTCCCGGTTGCCGGAGATGTACCAGAGGACGACCTTGTCGCCCTTCCTGATCTGCTGGCCGCGGAGCTCGACGTCCTCGAGGGCGGTGCGGCGGAAGTGCATGAGCGGAGGCGACCAGCGCAGGAGCTCGTCGATCGCGCGGTCGATCCGGCCCTCGAAGTCCTCGAGGAGCCATGCCTTCTGCTCGGGGTGCTCCTGGAGGTCGTAGAGCGCGTGTCCGAGAGCGTGACGGGACGTGTCGTTCGCCGCGCCGGAGAGGAGGGCGAAGAACGCTCCGAGCTCCTCGTCGGTCATCGACCGGCCCTCGAACTCGGACTGGAGGACCCACGTCATGAGGTCGTCTCCCGGCTCCTGGCGCCGCGCGGCGGCCTCTCTCATGGCGATCCCGTGGAGGATCGCGTGGGCGCCGGCGAACACCTGCATCGGCGGCGTGCCGTCGGAGGTGTACTTCGGGTCGCTCCAGCTCCCGAGCTGCTCGGAAGCCTCGATCATCTCGTGGACGGCCGCCGGGTCGGTGACGCCCATGAAGCTCGAGAAGATCCGGCCCGGGAGCTGCTTGCAGAACTCCTCGGCGAGGTCGCCCTCGCCCTTCGGCGCGACCTCTCGGACGAGCTGCTCGGCGTGGTCCCGGATCCAGTCCTCCATCTTCCGCATGTTGCGAGGACCGAACGCCTTCTGGACGATCCCGCGCATCTGGGTGTGCGCAGGGGCGTCCATGACGATGAACGAGAGGATCGTCTCGAGCTGCGGGAAGTCGTCGACGAACACGCCCTCGGCGGAGCTGAAGATCTTCGGGTCGCGCGAGAGCTTCACGATGTCCTCGTGCTTGGTCACCGACCAGTAGCCGAGCGCGTTGTCCATGCCGGGGGCCAGCGCCTCCGGGGGCTCGTGCCAGGTGACGGGCGCCTCGTTGCGCAGCCTCGTGAACGCGCGCTCGCGCTCGGCAGGCGGCTGCTTCCAGAAGTCGAGCGGGCTGAGGTTCGTGTCGACGGGGGCGGTGGCCACGGCTGCTTCCTCCTCGAGGCGGTGTCTGCCTGTGAGACTCGCGCCGTCGACGGCGCCCTTCGGCCCTCCATCGGGGGGTTCGCATCCTGCAGGGGTGGCACCGGCCTTGGCCGGGTACGTGGCGAGCGTGGCGCGAGCGCCCTCCTCCCACGACACCCTCGGTGGCGACTTCAACGGCCTCATGGGCCTCCTCGACTCGCCGATGTTCATCGTCACCGCGCGGCGCGGCGATGAGCGCGCGGGCTGCCTGGTCGGCTTCGCCACCCAGGCGAGCATCCGGCCGCCGCGCTTCCTCGTCGCCCTCTCCGACAAGAACCTCACCTTCCGCGTCGCCCGCGAGGCCGGTCTTCTCGCCGTCCACTTCGTGCCGGCCGGGGCGACGGACCTCGCCGAGCTCTTCGGCGGCCGGACCGGGGACGACATCGACAAGTTCGCGTCCTGCCGGTGGCAGGACGGGCCTGGGGGTCTGCCCCTCCTCGACGACTGCCCGGACCGGTTCGTCGGCGAGATCGTGGAACGCGTCGCGTTCGGCGATCACGTCGGCTTCGTGCTCGAGCCGGTCGTGGTCGAGCACGAGAGCGCCGGGCGGCGGTTCACGATGCACCGCGCGAAGCGGATCGAGCCGGGACACGAGGCATGAGCGCGGCGCGCTTCCGCCGGCTCCTGCCCGACCCGGCAGCCCCGCCCGCGACCGCCGGCGAGCTCGTGGCGGAGCTCGACCTGCGGGCCCGCGCCCCCGCCGGCCGTCCGGCCGTCGTCCTCAACATGATCGCGAGCCTCGACGGTCGGGTCAGCGTCGGCGGCCGGACGCGGCCGCTCGCGAACGCCGCGGACCACGACATGTTCCACGCCCTGCGGACGGCGGGCGACGCCGTCCTCGTCGGCGCCGGGACGGTGCGGGCCGAGGGCTACGGCGAGATGGAGCAGCTCGCGGTCGTCGTGTCCCGCAGCCTCGATCTCCCGGTCGACCGGGGGCTGCTGTCGCACGCCGGCAACCGCGTCGTGCTCGTCACCGACTCCGATCGAGATCTGCCCGACTGCGCTGCGCAGGTGGGCGCGATCCGACAGGAGGCCGTGGATCTCGGGCGGGCGCTCGGCGTCCTGCGCCGCGACCACGGCGTCGAGGCCGTCGTCTGCGAGGGCGGTCCGCACCTCAACGGCGCGCTCCTCCCCGAGGGCCTCCTCGACGAGCTGCACCTCGTCGTCTCACCGCTCCTCGTGAGCGGCGCCGACCCCCTCACGCTCGTCGAGGGGCCGCAGCTCGCGCCCGCGGCGCGGGGCGAGCTGCTCTGGCTCCTCGAATCGGGCGGATACCTCTTCACCCGGTACGCCCTCGGGTGACCGTCACTTCTGCTTCGGGCTCTTCGGCTCCTTGGCGGGCTTGGTCTTCCCGGTCGGCTCGGGGTCCGGCTCGGGCTCGGGCGTCGGCTCCGGCGTGGGCTCCGGTGTCGGCTCCGGCGTGGGCTCGGGCGTCGGCTCCGGCGTCGGCTCGGGGGTCGGCTCCGGCGTCGGCTCGGTCGCCGGGGCGCCCGTCGCGATCGTCGCGCGGAACGTCTCGAACGCGGGCTTCGCGGAGTAGTCGTCCCGCAGCAGGCCGTACCCGTTCTCCATCTCGCCGGAGGCCGTGTTGCCGTCACGCAGGGCGAAGGCGTAGAGGTCGGTCACCCCGAAGAGCGACTGCGTCTCGGTGACCGTGGCGAGGATCGTGCGGACGACCATGTCCTGCGTCGCCTCGGATCGGCCCGCCGAGGTCGGGTAGCCCGTCTCGGAGACGATGATCTCGGCCGCGCCGACGCCCGCCGTGGGCATGTGCGTCGTCCGCAGCGAGGCGAGGGTGCCCCGCATCGTCTCGGCGATCTGCTCGCTCGTCGGGACGCTCGACGCCGACGGCGGGGACCAGGTCCCGGGGTAGACGTTGACGCCGACGAAGCTCACGGCGCTCGCGAACGCCTCGCCGCCCGCGGAGCGCAGCTGCGACCACATCGGCTCGGTCGTCGACGGCGAGGAGCCGGCCGCCCAGTTGAACCCGACGCGGACGTCCGTGCGCCCGACGGCGTCGAGCTCGGCACGGGCGGCGACGACGCCCGAGGCGATGCCCTCGATGACGCCGGGGTACGAGCCGTCACCCGCGCCCGGGGAGAGGTTGTTCGGCTCGTTGCCGATCGTCACCGACACGGTCCCGGGGAGCGCGGCGAGCCGCCGCACCTGGGTGCGGACCCAGTCCGGGTATCCCGCGGCCTTCCTCGAGTCCGCCGGGCGGTAGCGCAGGACCGCGGACACCTTCAGCCCGTTCGCCGACCACCACGTCGCCTCGCTCAGGAGGCCGTCGACGGAGGAGTCGGACACGCCGTTGTAGTCCCCGTAGACGTGGACGACGAGCTCCTTGTCGCCCCGCAGGAGCTGCACCGTCCGCATCGACTCGTCGGCGTTCTCCGGGACGGGCGCCGAAGTCTCGGACGTCGTGCCCGCGGCGCCCCACGGGTAGACGCCGAACCGGAGGTCGGCATGGGCGGAGGCGGGGATCGCGGCGCTGCCGAGCACGGCCATCAGTGTGAGACCTGTGGCGCCGCGGCGCAGCGCCCCTGCGCGGGGAAGGCGGGGAAGGAAGGGCATGTGGACCTCGTCGGGTGCCGACGCGCGCGCGGGGTGAGAGGCGTCGCCGAGGTGGACGGGTGTATCAGGCGGCGCGAGGAATCTCCGCACGCCGTCGTGCAGTTCGCGTCCTCTGCGGCTTTCCCCGCACCGGCATCGGGTCGAGCACGGAGGACGTCCCCGGCCCCCGCCACGAAGATGCGGCCCACCCGATCAGGAGGATCCATCGATGCCCCGAATGACGCGCATCAAGCAGCCGACCGACCCCCACACCGCCGCGCACGATCCCGACCCGACGGTCGCCTACGACCTCCGGGGCACCGTCCGGTGGCTCGACCGGGAGACGCAGCGCATGGTCCTCCACGTCGAGGACGCCCACGGCCGCGGGACGCGGCTCGTCGGCGAGGACCTCACGATCGCGATCGACGGCGGGACGGCGGGCATCGACGTGTCCGGGGACGCCGGTGAGGCCGACGAACTGCTGCCCGGCGCGTCGGTCCGCGTGAAGACGAGGCTGCCTCGGGACCTCGGCATGCACGTCCCCGACCTCATCACCGCGACGCGGATCGAGACCGTCTGAGAGCAGGACCGGTCCGGCCGGTCCCGTCGGTCACGCGACGGGATCGGACGGGTCGGGCGTCTCCTCCCGGTGGGCACGCCCAGGGGCGTCCTGCCCGAGGATCGCACGCAGGAGCGCGATGACGGCCCCCGGCGCCTCGTCCTCGAGCCGCCGCAGCCCGTCGGCGGTGAGCACGCGGAACTCCGAGTCCTCGTCCGCGCAGACGTCGGTCGAGTGCGGAGTCCCGGTCATGAGGGACCTCTTCCCGAAGCTCGTCCCGGGGCGGAGCACGGCGAGGTGCCGGACGTCGTCGCCGCGCCGCGTCACCGCGCTCGCGCGCCCGTCGACGACGAGGAAGAGCGCCGCCGGCTCGTCGCCGCGCGCGACGACGACGTCGCCGGCGCTCGCGGTGCGCGCCTCGAGGACGTCGAGCACCGCTGCGCGGTCGTCGTCCCGGAGCTCGGTGAGCAGGGGATGGACGTCGGGCGCGACCCGCCGGCCGTTCGGCCCGACGCCCCCGTGACGGCGCAGCAGCCGGTCCTCGGCCCACGCGATCGCGCCGTCGAGCTCGGAGAACAGCAGCGTGGAGGAGAACCGCTCGTGGGGGACGCGTCCCTCGGGATCGACGAGGGCGACCCCGCAGCGCTCGGCCTCGAGGATCTCACGGGCGTCGGCGAGCATGCGGCGCGCGATCGCCGCGACGTCGTCGACGCGCCGCACGTCGAGAACGACGACGTCGAGGTCCTCCGCCGCCGCGGTGAGCGCGCGGATGACCGCCTCCGCGCCCGCGAAGAGGATGTCGCCGTGCAGCTCGAAGACGCGGGCGCGGTGGCCGACGGCGTCGAGGATCCGCTGCTCGTCGGGCGTGCGCCGCCGGTTCGACGGCGATCGGTGGACGTCGTAGGAGGCGCGGAGCGCCGAGCGGCGCGCCTGGGTCACCCGCAGGAAGTGCAGCTCGAGGTCGACCGAGAGCTGCCGGCAGGCGTTCACCGCCCGCACGCTGTTGCCGTGCGCGTCGAGTCGCGGCGAGTAGACGGCGATCGCGAGCTGCCCCGGGAGGACCGCGAGGACGCCGCCGGCGACGCCGCTCTTCGCGGGGAGCCCGACGTCGGCGACCCACTCGCCGGCCGAGTCGTACATCCCGCAGGTCGTCATGACGCTGAGGACCCGCTCCACGAGCGTCGAGTCGAGGACGCGGACGCCGGTCCGGGGATGCTCGCCGCCGTTGGCGAGGGTGGCGCCCATGAGCGCGAGATCGCGGCAGTCGACGAGGAGCGAGCACTGTCGGAAGTAGAGGTCGACCGCCGGCCCGGGATCGCCGTCGAGGACGCCCGCCCCGCGCAGCAGGTGCCCGATCGCCCGGTGGCGGTGCGCGATCGCGAGCTCGGCGGCGAGGACGCGCTCGTCGAGCTCGAGTTCGCGGCCCGCCCAGTCGGAGAAGGAGCGGTGCAGGCGCCGGTAGCGCTCGTCGTCGTCGGCGCCGGCGACGAGCCCGGCGGCGGCGATCGCGCCCGCGTTGATCATCGGGTTGCGCGGCCGGCCGGTCCGCGCCTCCAGGCTGATCTCGTTGAACGCGTCCCCGGACGGCTCGACGTCGATGCGCTCGTCGACCTCGGCGAGCCCGCGGTCGGCGAGCGCGAGCCCGTAGGTGAACGGCTTCGAGATGGACTGGATCGCGAACGGCGCGTGCGTGTCACCGACCTCGTAGAGATGCCCGTCGACGGTCGCGAGGCAGATGCCGAAGTGATCCTCGTCGACCCCCGGGGACGGCGCGATCGCGTCGTACACGTGGCCTTGGCGGTCGTCGGCGAGTGACCGGTGGACGGTGGCGAGATACTCCTCGACGAGCGGCCGCATGGCGGGCACCGTACCGCCGCGGATCGCGCGCGCACACGGGCCCGCGTCCAGGGCGCCCCGGCCGGAGCTCAAGTCGCCCGGTCCTGCTGCCGAGAGAAGGGCGACGCACGGACGCGTTTCCCCGTAAGGCAAGGAGGCCGCATGACCCGCCCCATCTTCATCCTCTCGACGACGGCGCTCGCCTCGATGGCGCTCGCGGCGCCGGCATCCGCCTCGGCGGCGACCGACACCGCCGCTCCGCAGCCCGTCGTGCAGGAGAGGCTCCTCGGAGGTCTGCTCGACCCGATCCTGGACCCCATCCTCGACCCGGTCCTCGGAGGCGGTGACAGCGGGACGACGACGGATCCCGTCGACACGAGCCTCGTCACGACCATCGTCGGCGACCTCCTCGGAACGGTCCCGCTCGGTGAGACGGCTCTCACCGATGTCGTGACCGACCTCCTCGGGGCCGGCGTCACCGGCGACAGCACGGTCGTCGGCGGACTCGTCGAGAGCCTCCTCGCGACCTCCGGCGGCACGCTGCCGGTCGGCGACCTCGTCGGCGCCCTGCTCGCCGACGGCATCTCGGCCGAGCTCGTGCCCGCCCTCCTCGCGCAGGCGCTCACGGCCGCGGGCGCCCCCGCGGAGCTCGTCGCGTCGCTCGTCGCCGGGGCGACCGGCGAGCTCCTCGTCGCGGGGCTCCCCACGGACCTCACCGATCTCGACGCGGTCCTCGGCCTCCTCGGCGGCGGCGCGAGCCTCACCGGGACGCTCCTCGAACCCGTCGCCGGGGTGCTCGACATCGTCGCGGCGAACCCGATCGTCCCGCCGGAGCTGAAGGCGACGCTCACGTCCCTCTCGACGCAGATCCGGAGCACCGGGGACGGCCTGCTCTCCGCCGACCTCGCCGGCTCGCTCTCCGGCGTCCTCGGAAGCCTCGGCTCCGCGACGAGCGGCACGGGCAGCCCGATCTCACCGGTCCTCGCCGGGCTCGGGACGCTCATCTTCGGGGCGAGCCAGCCGGCCCCCGCGCCGACACCCGGCACGACGACGACGACGCCGACGTACGTCTTCGTCCCGCAGCAGACGGCCACGCCCGCCACGGCGCCGGCTCGCTTCCGCTTCACCCGCGACATGCGGGCCCGCGTGACGCGCGTCCGCGTGAGCCGGACGCGGCGCACCGTGAAGGCGACGCTGTCGTGTCCGACGGTCGCGGTCGTCGGCTGCGCCGTGCGCTCGCGCATCCGCTACCGGGGGGCCTCGGTCGGCAAGTCGAAGGCGCTCATCATGCACCCGGGGACGAAGCGGACCGTGAGCCTCCGCATCCCGGCGTCGCGCGCGAAGACCGTCAAGCGCCGCGGCGGCCGCGTCTACGTTCGCGCCGTCTCCTACATGGGGTCGATGACGCCGACGGCGAGCCGGTCGGTGCGCGTGAAGAAGGTCCGCAGCGGCACGACGCGCCGCACGAGCAAGAGGTAGGGCGCGGCCCTCCCGCGGCGGGCGTCGCACGACGCCCGTCGCGGCGCGCTCGGGCGGATGTGCAGGGACGGCGGACGTTGCGTCGAAACCCTTCTCCGCCCATGAAGAGGACGGCCACCACCACCATCGCCCCGCCGCACGAGGCGCACGGACACCAGTCCCTCTCGGACTACGTGCAGTCGCGCTTCGACGAGTTCTCCCGGTCGCAGAAGGACGTCGCGCAGTACATCGTCGACCATCTCGACGAGGTCGCGTTCCAGACCGCGGAGGAGCTCGCCCGCCGGGCGAACACGTCGAGCTCGACCGTCGTGCGCTTCTCGCAAGCGCTCGGCTTCGAGGGATTCCCCGAGCTGCAGCACGCCGCGCGGGAGGAGTACCGCCGGCGTCACGAGTCGGGGTCGAAGGCGGGACGATCGTCCGAGCCGCTCTTCTCGCTGGACCGCAGCGAGTTCGAGACCGCGCTCGCGGCCGACCACGCGAACGTCGAGAACACGGCGCGCAAGACGTCGAGGTCCGACGTCGACGCGGCGATCGAGGCGATCGCGCGGGCGGACCGCGTGCTCATCGCGGGCACGGACCAGATGGCGTTCTTCGCGAGCTACTTCCGCCACCTCCTCATGCTCCTCGACCTCCGCGCGGAGATCGTCGCGAGCCCGTCGCAGGAGGCGCTCTCGCGCCTCGGCCGCATCGACGACCGCACGCTCGTCATCGGGCTCTCGGCCGGCCGCGCGCACCCGCTCGTCGTGCGGGCGATGAAGCTCGCGCGCCACCGCAAGGCGCGGACCGTCGCGATCACCGACGCGACGCTGTCCGAGGTCGCGAAGCTCGCGCAGGTCCGGCTCTACTACTCGAGCGACAGCCCGGCGTACGTCCGGTCGCACACGGCGCTCCTCAGCATCGTCCAGGCCCTCGCGTACGGCGTGTACGCGCGGGACGCGGAGCAGTACGCGGATCGCATCAAGGCCTTCCGGCTCAAGTAGTCGCGCCCTGCCGCGGAGGCGCGGGCACGGGCCTCGGTGACGGGGCCGTCCCGGCGACGCACGCCGGGCGCGGGGGAGAGGGGGCCGGGGAGGACGCGCCGGTACCATGGGTGCATGCGCGACGAAGCGACTTTCCGGGTCAAGGCAGGCCTCGCCGAGATGCTCAAGGGCGGCGTCATCATGGACGTCGTCGATCCGGAGCAGGCGAAGATCGCCGAGGCGGCCGGGGCCGCCGCGGTCATGGCGCTCGAGCGCGTCCCCGCCGACATCCGCCGTGACGGCGGCGTCGCGCGCATGTCCGACCCGGAGATGATCCGCGGCATCCAGGAGGCCGTGACGATCCCCGTCATGGCGAAGGCGCGGATCGGCCACTTCGTCGAGGCGCAGGTGCTCGAGGCCCTCGAGGTCGACTACATCGACGAGTCGGAGGTCCTCACCCCGGCCGACGAGGCCCACCACATCGACAAGTGGGCGTTCAAGGTCCCGTTCGTCTGCGGGGCGACGAACCTCGGCGAGGCGCTGCGGCGCATCGGCGAGGGCGCGGCGATGATCCGCTCGAAGGGCGAGGCCGGGACCGGCGACATCGTCGAGGCCGTCCGGCACATGCGGATGATCACGGGCGAGATCCGCCGTCTCGCGACGCTCGACGACGCCGAGCTCGCCACCGTCGCGAAGGAGCTGCAGTCCCCGCTCGACCTCGTCCGGGAGGTCGCCGAGCGCAAGGCGCTCCCGGTGCCGCTCTTCTCCGCCGGCGGCATCGCGACCCCGGCCGACGCCGCGCTCATGATGCAGCTCGGCGCCGAGTCGGTCTTCGTCGGCTCGGGGATCTTCAAGAGCGCCGATCCGGAGGCGCGGGCCCGCGCGGTCGTCGAGGCGACGACGCACTACCGCGACCCGGCGCGCATCGCGAAGGCCTCGGAGGGCCTCGGCGAGGCGATGATGAGCCTCGAGGTCTCGAAGCTCGGCGAGGAGCAGGTCCTCGCCACGCGCGGCTGGTGAGCGCCGGCGACACCGCCGAGGACCGCCGGCCCTGCGTCGGCGTCCTCGCGCTCCAGGGCGGCTACGACGCCCACCGCCGTGCGCTCGAGTCACATGGCGTCGACGTGCGCGAGGTGCGCGTGCCCGCGGACCTCGACGGGCTCGACGGGCTCGTGCTGCCCGGCGGTGAGTCGACGACGATGACGCTCGGCATCGAGCGGGAAGGGCTCGCCGAGCCGCTGCGCGCCTTCGCGAGGAACGGCGCGCCCGTGCTCGGCACGTGCGCCGGGCTCATCATCCTCGACCGCGCCCACCTCGACGTCCTCGACGTCGTCTGCGAGCGCAACGCCTTCGGCCGCCAGCTGCAGAGCTTCGAGGAGGACCTCGAGCTCGACGGCGTCGAGGGCGGGCCGATGCGCGCCGTCTTCATCCGCGCGCCGTGGGTCTCGGAGCGCGGGCCCGGCGTGGAGGTGCTCGCCGAGGTCGACGGGCACGTCATCGCCGTCCGTCAGGGAGCGATCACGGCCGTCTCGTTCCATCCCGAGCTCACCGGGGACGACCGTCTCCACGCGGCGTTCGCGGCATCGGTCCGGGCACGGTGCGCCGCCGACGTCCCGGGCGAACGGCGCTGACGACGGCGCTCAGCGCCGCTTCGGCACCGTCACGGTGACCTCGACGGGGTTCGGGTCGAAGAGCATGCCCGGTCCGCCGACGTGGAGACGCACGCGGTGGCGCCCGGCGCTCAGGCCGCGCAGACGGATCGTCCGCCCGACGCGCGCCGTCCGCGGCCGGCCGCCGTCGACCCGGTAGACGACGCGGTTCGCACGGGGGTCGTCGGCCTCGATGCGGATCTCGGGCACCCGCGAGCGCCGCTTCGCCGAGGCGAGCTTCCCGTCCGGGGCGGCGAGGAGCCGCGCGAAGGCGTCCGCCTCGCGGTTGGCGTCCGGCGGGACGAGGTTCGCGGCGGTCGAGACGAACGTCGCGACCTGGCCGTCGTCGGTGATCGACGGGCGCTGGAGGATCTGGTCGAGGAGCTCGAACCCGCGACGCGAGGAGTCGGCGGCGACGTCGACGACGGACGTGAGGCCGAGCTTGCGATCGCGGACGAAGAGGTCCTCGCGCGTCGTGCCGCCGGCGGCGAGGTTCGTCGCGAACGACTGGAAGGCGACGAAGCGGCCGTCGGCGCTGATCGACGGCGTCACGCTGTCGTTGTTCCCCTGGGTCCCGGTGTTGCCCGCGCTCACGAGCGACGTGCGGTCACGTCGCCGGTCGCGGACGAAGACGTCCGTGCGCTCGTTCTGATCGAAGCGCGTGAGCTCGTCCGAGGGGGAGTCGAAGACGACGTAGCGGCCGTCGTCGCTCACGTCGCTCACCGGCCGGAACGGGTCGGCGAAGGCGTCGCGCTGGCCGCGGTCCTCGCGGGTGACGGACACGAGCTCGGTGCGCGCGGCGCGGCGGTCGCGGACGAAGACGTCGGCGGTCGCGTCCCGGTCGTCCCGCGTGAGGTTCTTCGCGTTCGACGCGAACGTGACGTAGCGGCCGTCCTTCGAGATCGCGGGGGTGTCCGAGCGGCCGTTGGCCTCCGCGCCGTCCCGCCCTTCGCTCACGCGCACGATCCCGCCGGTGTCGAGGTCCATGAGGAAGACGTCGGACTCGCCGTTCGTGTCGCCGGGCACGAGGTTGCTCGCGTCGGAGGTGAAGGCGACGTAGCGGCCGTCCCCGGAGACCGCGGGCTCGCGGGACGCGCCGTTCGCCGGGGCGCCCCCGAGCCCGCGGGAGACGAGGACCGGCGGCTCGCCGTCGATGCTCGCGAAGACGTCGGAGAGGCCGTTGCCGTCCGCCGGGACGAGGTTCGAGGCCAGCGACGAGAACGCCGTCACCTGGCCGTCCGAGGACATGGAGGGCTGCAGCGACGGGCCGTTGGCCGCGACGCCGAGCGGGCCGACCGAGACGATCTTCGCGGCGCGCGTGTCGAAGTCGACGATGACGATGTCCGGGACGTCGCCGTTGCCGTCGAAGGGCGCGATGTCGGTGGCCAGCGTCGTCATCGCCGCGCCTTCGCCGTCGCCGGAGACGACGACCTGCGTCGTCGATCCGTTGGCCGGCAGCGCTTGTGCGTTCCCGCTCACGACGAGCGTCCGGGATGGGAACGTCGCCGCCTCGGCGGCGTGGCTGGACAGCGCGACGAGGAACGTCGCGAGGAGGGCGGAGCGGGTTCGGATCACGATGGAGGCTGTCGGCCCGGGGCGTCGGCGGGAGCGCTCGGCGCCGGCTCGCTCGCCGCCGGAGCGGGCGCGGGAGCCGGGCTCGGCGCGGGAGCCGGTGCGGGCTGGGGTCGGGGTGCGGGTGCAGGCCGCGGCGCGGGGGCCGGAGCGGGGGAGGGGGCCGGACGAGGCGCGGGCGCCGGTGCAGGGGACGGCGCCGGTGCGGGTGCCGGTGCGGGAGCGGCGACGGGTGCGCTGCGGGCGGGCGGAGGGCTCGCCGCGGGCGTGGACTTCTTCTTCTTGCTCTTCTTCTTCGCGGCCTTCTTCGGCTTCTTCTCCGAGGAACGCTGCGGGGTCGAGCCGGACCGCTCGCTCTCGACGGCGCGCCCCGGCCCGGAGGCGTCGCCGCCTCCGCCCGGCGGCACGTCGGGGGACGCGCTCCCCGGACGGCTCTCCGCGGCGCTGTCGCTCTGGCTCGCCTGCTCCGAGCCTCCGCTCACGGCGATCGCCGTCGCTGCGCCGCCGAGGACGACGATGGCCGAGAGCGCGCCGGCGAGTGAGCGGTGGCCGGACACCCACGCGCGGGGGCGCGCGAAGGGCGGCCGCGTCGGCGACGCACCGGTCGGCTCGGCCGGCGCTGCCGCGGCTGCCGGCGCGCCCTCACGGGGGGCCCAGGCGAGATGGTCGCCGTCGTGCTCCGGCGCCTTGCGATCGTCGGCGGGCAGCCAGGACGACGTCGCCGCCGACGAGGGGGTCGGCGACGTGCCGGAGGCAGCCGCGTCCGTGAGGTCCGAGGGAAGCCACGCGGTCGTGGTCTCGTCCCGGGACGGGGACGCCGGCGAGTCCGCGGGCCCGACGGCCGACCCGTCCGCCGTGAGCTCGGCCGGCAGCCAGTCGGCCGCCCCGCGCGGCTGGGAATCGTGGTCGGGTGTCTCCGGGAGCCAGGACACGTGCTGCAGTCTTGCGCGCGGGCGCGAGCCGTGCGTCAGCAGCCCCGCTGGCCGAAGACGACGGGCAGCGTGCGGACGAGCAGCTTGAGGTCGTTCCACAGCGACCACTCCGCGACATACAGGTAGTCGATGCGGACCATCTCGTCGAAGGGGATCGCGTTGCGGCCGAGGACCTGCCACGGTCCCGTGAGCCCGGGCGTGAGATCGAGCCGCGCACGATGCCAGCCCAGGACCGCGGTGTCCTCCTCGGGGATGAGCGGGCGCGGGCCGACGAGGCTCATCTCGCCGCGGAGCACGTTCCAGAGCTGCGGGAGCTCGTCGATGCTCGTGCGGCGGAGGATGCGGCCGACCCGCGTCACCCGCGGGTCCGACTCGATCTTGAAGAGCGTGCCGCCCGGGACCTCGTTGAGCGCGGCGAGATCGGCGCGCATCGCGTGGGCGCCGTCGACCATCGTGCGGAGCTTGAGCATGGAGAACCGCTGGTTGCCGCGGCCGACGCGGTCCTGGCGGAAGAGGATCGGGCCGCTCGACGTCGCCTTGATGGCGAGCGCGGCGATGATGAGGAGGGGCGCGGCGATGAGCAGGCCCAGAGTCGCGCCCGCGATGTCGAGGCCGCGCTTGAGGCGCAGCGTCGAGCTCGTCCGCAGGACCGGGCGGACGCCGAGGAGGGTGACGCCCTCGACGTTGTCCAGCTCCACCGAGGTCCCGCACACCTCGTAGAGCCGGGGGACGATCGAGATCTTCACGCCGAGGCGCTTGCTGCGACGCACGACGTCGATGAGCGACTCGTGGTCGGAGGCGGTGAAGGCGACGATCGCCCGCTCGATCTCGTGCTCGGCGCAGATGGTCTCGAACTCCTCGAGGGAGCCGAGTCGTGCGACCGCGCCGTCCCCGATGAGCGGAGGCCGGGAGCTGTCGGTCGCGTCGACGAAGCCCGCGACCTCGTTCCCGAAGTACGGACGCCGCTGGATCTTCCGCGCGACGAGATCGCAGACGTAGCCGGAGCCGATGACGAGGATGCGCTCCGGCGGGAGGGCGTGCCGCACGAGAGCGCGCGCGGCCGCGCGTCCGGCGAGGAGGACGGCCGTCCCGGTGATCGCGAAGGCGGCGGCCTGCGCCTGCGCGAAGTCGACGTCGGCGATCGGCGCGAGCATGAAGAGGAGCCCTGCCGCGAGCAGCACCGACTCGGCGACCTTCGGGATCTCGTCGAGCGTCGACGCGCGAAGGAGGTTCACGTCGCGGTCGTACTGCCGCATCGCCTTGTTGATGACGAGCCAGATCGCGAGCACGATCGCGGGGAGCGGCGTGACGAGCGCCGAGTCCGTCGGCGCGAGGACGAGCAGGGCGAGGGCGTAGGACGCGCAGAAGGTGAGGACGTCCGCTCCGGCGAGCGCACGCCGCCGGAGAGAGTCACGGCGGGCCGTGACCTCCGGGACGTGCCGGGCGAGGAGGGTGAGCCCCACCTCGTCTGCAGAGACGCGGGGCACGCGTCCCCCCCCGAATGGACGGGCACGTCGACTCCGCTGACGGACCGGCTGCGAAACCCCCACGCTTCCCCCTCGCTTCTGGACCTGCGAAAAGACGCGTCAGCGCTGCGCGGCAGCGCGTGTCATCCGCGCCGCGACGGCCGCATGCCGCCGCGGAGGACGACCACAGCGCCGCCTGCGAGCAGCGCGAGCAGCACCCACGGCACGGTCCCCGCCGCACCGTCGGTCTCCTCGGTGACGATCGCCGAGGCACGGTCGATCGCGATCTGCTCCTGCGTCGTGACCGCGCCCGTGAGGATCGCGGCGAGATCGGCCTTGCCGTCGTCCGTCTCGATGTTGTCGACGACGAGGACGCCGAGATCCTCGAAGAGCTTCGCGTTCGACGGGTCCGCGTCGCTCGCCTCGACGAAGGCGAGCGGGATGTCGGCCGAGAGGAAGCCCTCGGCGAGGCCGTCGAGGAACTTCGACTCGTCGTCGGAGAGCTTCACGTCCTTGGTGAGGACGGCGCGGGCGACGGGCTCGAACTCGGATTCGGCGCCGAAGAGCGCAGCGAAAGCGTCCTGGGCGAGCGGCGTCCCGGAGACGAGCTGCGCGGCGAGGGCGCGGCCGATCGCCTCGGGGTCGCCGCCGAAGGACTCCGCGAGATCGCTGCCGAGGAAGTCCTTGATCGCGTCAGAGGACGAGAGCGGCTGCACCTCGAGCGCGAAGCCGGCACGCTGGACGGCCTCGCGGATGTCGGCCTCGGTCTCGTCGGTGAGCGGCCCGAAGGAGAAGTTGAAGACGATGGGCGCCGCGGGCGCGGTCGCCGAGGGGCTCGCGCCCGAGCCGCCGGATGTGCGCTGGCCGCTGCCGGCGCCCTGGCCGTTGCCGGCGCCCTGGCCGGCGCCGCCACCCTGACCGCCCTCGGCGGTCTCGCTCGCGACGTCCTGCCCCGGGGGGCTGTCCGGCGGCGGGTTCTGCGGCGGCTGGGCAGGCGGATTCCCCTGACCCTGGCCCGGCGATGCCGGCGGGCCCTGCGGCGGTGTGCCCGGCCCGTACTGATCACCGGCCGGCGACTGTGCGGATGCCGTCCCGGCGAGGGCCACGACCGCAACGGCCGCGGCGAGCGAGGCGCGAAGCCCCTGCCTAGCGATTCCCGTGCTCCCCATAGCGCGGCAAGCTACACGTCGGCGAAGCGGAATGCCACCAGCCTCGCAACATTTCGCCCGGAAATCAGGGTTTGCACCGAGCGGGAGCCGGTCAGCTTCCGCGGGCGGGTCGGCCGTCGGAGGCGAGGAGCACCGCGCCGCAGGCGAGAGCCGGGAGCGTGACGGCCGCGACCTGCCAGTCCCAGTCGACGGCGGCGTGGACGAGCCAGACGCAGACGACGCCGGCCGCCCCTGCCAGCACGGTGTTCGAGACGTCGCGACGGAGTCGGCGGATGCGCCCGACGCCGAGGACGAGGGCCCCGAGGAGGATCGCGAGGAGCGCCCCCCCGACGAGACCCCTCTCGCTCGCGATCTCGAGCGGCAGGGAGTGCGCGTTGCGGAAGTTCTCCGCGACGTCGCGGTCCCGGATCCAGCGGATCCGGTAGCCGCCGACGCCGTCACCGCGCAGCGGGTCGTCGCCGATCGCATCGAAGGCGACCTCGTAGGCCTCGGAGCGGGAGGAGCGACTCGTCGTGAGACGCTCCTCGCCGGCCGGAAGGGCGCCGCTCGGCTCGAGGAACTCCGAGTACTGGCGGTCGAGGAAGTCGCCGAGGGCGGACGTGCCGCTCGCCGCCCGGCCCTCGATCCGGTCGGAGAATCCCGCGTAGACGCCGACGAGGAGGAGCGCGACGAGGAGCGCGGGCGCCGCCTTCACGAGGCCCGGCGCGCGTGCCCGGGCGGAGTACCGCTGCCGGCGCGTGAGGACGCGCACGCGGGAAGCTGCCGCCTGCGTGGCGCCCACACCGGCTGCCACGAGGAGCACGAGGAAGAGGATCGGCGCGCCGACGTCCTGCTGCGCGGCGAGCGTCCCGGGCTCATCGACGAGGATCGGCTCGGTGCGGACGATGAGGACCGCGATCGCGGAGCCCACGAGGACGAGCGTCGCTGATGTCGCGAGAGCGAGGCGCCGCCGCGAGAGCGCGAGCACGACACCCAGGGCGATGACGAGGGCGATTCCCGACGCCCGCGACAGGGTGAGGTAGAGGACGCACCCGGCGATCGTCCCGCCGGCGGCCGCGAGCCCCCTGACGGCGAGGTGCGAGCGCCGGTCGGCCGCGATGCCGACCGCGGCGAGAACCGCCATCGCCGCCACGGCGCCGAGGGCGTTCCAGTAGCCGACCGGGTGGGACAGACGGCCCTGCGCATAGGCGAGCAGCTCGGGGTCGGTCGCGATGAGGTCGGGCTGCATCCGGCTGATGAGCGCGAGGACGCAGGCCCCGACGAGCACGAACGCGACGACCCCGACGAGCAGTCCGCGGCGACGGCGCGCGGTGACCGCGAGGACCGCGAGCGCGAGGAAGGCCGCGTACGTCACGTCCCGTGCGAGCCCCAGCTCGGCGGCTGCGGGATCCGGTGACCACTCCGAGGAGAGCCCGCCCCATGCGGCGAGGCCGACGAGCGCGGCCAGCGCGACGAGCGCCGGACGGCTCGGTCGCCGGTGCTCGAGGAGGCCCGCGGCGAGGCCGGCCGCCACGCCGAGCGCGGCGAGCGCCCCGACGCCGAGATAGTCGTCCGGGAAGTAGCCGCCGTCGCTGAGGACCGCGAGCCCGCAGAGCACGCCCACGAGAAGGGTGAGTAGGAGCGTCGTGATGAGGATGAGGGCGCCCGGCCCGTCCGGCGCGGCCGATGGGCGCGTGCGCGCGGGCGGCGCGGCTGTCGTCGGGGCCTCCACGGGCGCGGAAGGCTATCCCGTCCGACGCCCCCTCGTGACGGTTGCGGCTAGTCTGGCGCCGTGCCCGGCCAGCGCCGACTCGCCAGCCTCCTCGCCGCGGTGGCCGCTCTCGCGGGCGGCGTGTGGCTCGCGGCGCAGTGGCGCGACGAGTCTCGGCTCGCGGACGCGCGCGAGGCCCTCGTCGACGGACGCCCGCAGGACGCGCTCGCCGACGCGACCGCCGTCTCCGGCTCGTCGATCGACGCTCGGGCGGCGCGGGTCGCTGCGGCCGCCGCCCTCGGCCTCGGCGACCTCGAGGCCGCCGCCGGTCACATCTCGCGGGCGGTCGACGCCTCCCCGAACGACTGGGAGCTGCGCTACGACCGCGCGGTCGTCCTCCGCCGGCTCGGCCGGCTCGAGGAGGCCGAGGAGGAGATGAGCAGGGTGCTCGCCCTCAATCCGCGCGTGCCGCTTCCCGCGGGCTTCCGCGGCCCCGACCCGGGCTGACCTGCGGCGCGTTCACCGCACGGCGCGCAGGTGCCGGGCCGCCCGCAGGCCGGTCCGGTGGGCCCGGCGCCACTGCCGCAGCGTCGCGAGGCCGTGCCCGTCGCGCCGGCGCAGCCGCCGCGCGGCGATCCTCGCCTCGACCCCCGCGAGGTTGATGAGCGCGACGGCGCGCGTCCGGACGGCGCCCCGCCGCCGCAGGAGCCAGGCGTAGGCGCGCTCCTGGGCGCGGACGAGCCGCTCCTCGCCGAACGCGGCGCTCGTCGCCGCGCTCACGTGATGGACGACCTCGGCGCTCGGGACGTACACGGTCTTCCACCCGCGCTCGTGGAGCCGCCACCCGAGGTCGAGGTCCTCCGCGAAGAGCCACTGGGCCTCGTCGAAGCCCCCGACGTCGTCCCACGCGGTGCGGCGGACGAGGAGCCACGCGCCGTGGAGCCAGTCCACCGTCCGCTCGCTGACGCCGTCCCACTGCCCTTCGATCGCGAGCGCGCGGCCGAGGCCGGGGAGGACGTGGTGGAGCCCGAGGTTGAAGGCGAGCGAGCGCGGGACGGTGGGGAAGGGGTGGGCGGTGTGCTGGCGCCGTCCGTCGGGGTGGACGAGCTTCGGCCCGAGCGCGCCGGCGGTGGGGTGGCGACGGCCGGCGGCGAGGAGCGCGGCGAGCGCCTCCGGCGTCGGGGCGGTGTCGGCGTTCGCGGCGACGATCCACGGCGCCGAGGTGCGCGCGGCGACGAGGTTGACCGCGGGGCCGAACCCGAGGTTCTCGCCCGGCTCGAGGACGGTCGCCCACGGGGCGCGCTCCCGCGCGGCGGCGGCCGATCCGTCGGTCGACCCGTTGTCGACGACCCACACCTCGGCCCGTCCGGCGCGCACGTCCGGCTCGAGCGCGTCGAGGCAGGCGAGCAGGAGGTCCCGCGTCTCGTAGGAGACGACGGCGACGGCGACGTCGGCGGGCATGCGGCGGGGATCCTGGCCGATCTGCGGTGCTAGCGTCGCCGAGGTGAGCACCGAGCCCCCCGTCGCGCCGCCACCCGAGGCGGATGCGCCCTCTCAGAGGTTCCGGCTCAAGGGGCGCACGGTGCGCGAGCACGCCGCTCGCGGCACGATCGTCAACGCGGTCTTCCTCGTCTCGGTCGCCGCGCTCGGACTGCTGCGCGGCTTCCTCCTCGCCCGCTTCCTCACCGCCGAGGACTACGGCATCTGGGGCGTGCTCCTCGTCTCGCTCGGGACCCTCCTGTGGCTGAAGCAGGCGGGGATCGGCGACAAGTACATCCAGCAGGACGACGAGGACCAGGAGGTCGCCTTCCAGAAGGCCTTCACGCTCGAGCTCGCGTTCGCGGGGATCTTCACGCTCCTGCTCGCGGCGGTCGTCCCGGTCCTCGCGCTCGCTCTCGACCGCTCCGAGCTCATCGCCCCGGGCCTCGCGATGTGCGCGCTCGTCCCCGCGCTCGCCCTCCAGGCGCCGCTGTGGATCCACTACCGGCGGATGGACTTCGTCAAGCAGCGTCTCCTGCAGTCCGTCGACCCCGTCATCGGCCTCGTCGTCTCGCTCGCCCTCGCGATCGCCGGCGCGGGGTACTGGGCGTTCGTCGTCGGCGTCCTCGCGGGCACCTGGGCCGCGGCCCTCGTCGCCGTGGGGTTCTCGCCGTACCGCCTCGCGATCCGGTACGACCGCGGGACGCTGCGCTCCTACGCGTCGTTCTCCTGGCCGCTCCTCGTGGCGAGCGTCGGCGGGATCGTCATCGCGCAGGGCTCGATCCTCGTGACGACCGTCCACCTCGGGATCGCGGCGGCCGGCGCCGTGACGCTCGCGGCCTCGATCTCGCAGTTCTCCGACCGGGTCGACCAGATCGTGTCCGGGACGCTCTACCCGGCGATCTGCGCGGTCGCCGACCGGACAGAGCTGCTCCTCGAGACGTTCACGAAGGCGAACCGGCTCGCGCTCATGTGGGCGATGCCGTTCGGGATCGGGCTGGCGCTCTTCGCCGACGCGCTCGTCCAGCACGCCCTTGGCGACAAGTGGGAGCCGGCGATCATCCTCATCCAGTTCTTCGGGATCACGGTCGCCTTCGGTCAGCTCGCGTTCAACTGGGACTCGTACTTCCGGGCGCGGGGGACGACCCGCCCGATCGCGATCGCCAACGGCGTCGCCGTCCTCGCCTTCGTGACGATCACCGTGCCGCTCATCCTCGCCGACGGGCTGCGGGGCTTCGCGATCGGCACGCTCGTGCAGACCCTCGTCCTCGTCGCCTGCCGGTTCCTCTATCTGCGCCGCCTGTTCGGCCCGGCGTTGCGGATCCCGCGCTTCGTCGTCCGCGCGACGGCGCCGGTGGTGCCGGGGACGGCGCTCGTGCTCGCCCTCCGCGCGGCGGAGGTGACCGGCGACGGCGGGGCGGCGGCGCTCGCCGAGGTCGCGCTCTTCGCCGCCGTCACGGCCGTCGCGACGCTCGTCCTCGAGCGGGCGCTCGTCCGCGAGGCGCTCGGCTACCTGAGGTCGAAGCAGCTCGCCGCGGCCTGAGCCTGGGCCGCCTCGGCGCGCCGCGCGGCTACGATCGGGGCATGGTCTTCGCCGTCGCCGCAGACGAGCGGACGGGCGTCGCCGACGCCGTTCCGCGCCTCCTCCGTGAGAAGGGCCACGAGGTGATCCCCTTCGGAGCGCTCGCCGAGGGCGAGCGTCCCGACTGGGCGTGGGCCTCGGAGGCCGCCGCACGGGCAGTCGCCGAGGGGCGTGCCGACCAGGCGGTCGTGTGCTGCTGGACGGGCACGGGCGCCTCGATCGCCGCGAACAAGGTCGACGGGGTGCGCGCGGCGCTCTGCGCGGACGCGGCGACCGCCGACGGCGCGCGGCGCTGGAACGACGCGAACGCGCTCGCGCTCAGCCTCCGGCTCACGAGCGAGGCGGCGCTCGAGGAGATCCTCGACGCGTGGCTCGCCGGCGAGCCGAGCAGCGACGAGGACGACGCGGCGAACGTCGCCCACATCGCGTCCATCGAGCGCGATTGACCCATCGTCCCTGACGAAGCTCACGCTCGGCGTGAGCTTCGTCAGCGAAGGATGGTCAGGCGGGGTGGAACGTGACGACGCGGTGGTCGTCCTCGACCTCGCGGATGGTGCCCTCGGCGAGCAGCACGTCCGCGTGGCCCAGGATCTCGCTCAGCGTGAGGTAGGCCTGCGTCACCGCGACGTTGCCCCAGAGCGCGTGCGCGAGCTGGTAGGCCGTGCGCGGCTCCTGCGCGATGAGCCGGCCGATCTTGCGCGCGCGCCGCTCCTGCAGGCGCAGGCGCTCGTCGATGAGCGAGACGTGGTCGGTGACGAGGTCGCCGTGGCCCGGAAGGACGACGTCGAGGTCCATCGCGCGCGTCGCGCGCAGCGAGTCGGCGTAGGCGAGCAGGGCCCGCGGCCGCTCGACGGCGTCGGCGGGCCCGTCGAGCGGCCGGGAGATGAGCGCGTTCGAGCTGATGCGGCCGAGGAGGTGGTCGCCGCCGACGAGGAGGCGCCGCTCGGCGTCGTGGAAGACCGTGTCCGACGGGCTGTGCCCCGGACGGTGGAGGACCGTGAGCGAGCGCCCGGCGAACGCGAGCGTCGAGCCGGCGGCGAGCGGGGTCGTCACCTCGCACGCGGCGCCCCACGCGCGGAACGAGTGGGTGACGGAGCGCAGCGCCCAGCGGACGTCCTCGGCGATCCCGTGGCGGCGCATGAGCTCCTCGGCGAACGCGTCGTCGGCGTCGATCGCGTTCTCGTAGCGCGCGAGCCACGGGGCGAGGGCGTCGAGCGCGCACACCTCCGCGCCCGACCGCCGGGCGAGGATCGACACGAGCCCCATGTGGTCGATGTGCTGGTGCGTGACGACGATGCGCTCGAGGTCCTCGACGCGCCGGCCGAGGGCGCCGAGGGTGCGCTCGAGCTCGTCGAGGGCGAGGCCGGAGTTCGGGCCCGTGTCGAAGAGCGTGAGGGGCTCGTCCTCGACGAGGTAGAGGTTCACGCGGCCGACCGCGAACGGCGTCGGGATCGAGAGGCGGTGGATCCCGAGATCGGCGAGCTCCTCGAGGGTCACTCGCCGATCTCCGCCCACTCGCCGCGCTCGCGGTCGAAGAACCGGATGGCGCGCGCGGGGTTGCCGACCACGACGCAGTGCTCCGGGACGTCGTCGGTGACGACCGCGTTCGCGCCGACGACGGCCCCGGCGCCGATCCTGACGCCCGGGAGGACGCACGCGCCGACCCCGAGGAACGCCCCGTCGCCGATCGTCACGGGACGGCCGGGCTGCATCGGCTGACGGATGACCGGGCGGGTGACGTCGGCATAGCCGTGGGAGCTGTCGCCGACGAAGACGCGCTCCGAGACGAGGACCTCCTCGCCGAAGGTGACCTCCTCGACGCAGGCGACGACGAGGTCGCGGCCGATGCGCGTGCCGTTCCCGAAGCGCAGCGCGGCCGACCGGGCCTCCGGGTCGGGGACGACGGAGAGGAACGCCCGCGAGTCGATGAAGACGTCGTCGCCGAGGTGGATGTGCTCGGGCCCGACGACGACGAGCGGAGGGACGATCCAGCTGCCCTCGCCGAACGAGCCGAACCGCTCGGGCCTGACGTGCCGGAGGTGCTTCCGGCGCAGGAGCTCGTGACGCAGCCGCGCGAGCACGCCGTCCTCAGGAGCGGATGACCTCGAGGACCTCGTCACGGCGGCGCTCCATGTCCTGCCGGGAGACGAGCGACTCGAGGCACAGTCGCAGGAGGGGCTCGGTGTTCGACGGGCGGACGTTGAAGTGCCAGTCGGCGTAGTCGACCGAGACCCCGTCGACGTGCGTGATCTGCGCGCCCGCCTCGCGGTGGACGCGCTCGAGCTCGGCCATGCGGCCCTCCGCGTCGGTGACCGTCGAGTTGATCTCGCCGCTGATGAAGTAGCGCTCGCGGTAGGGGGCGAGGAGCTCGCTCATCTTCTTCCCCTCGACCGAGAGCTTCTCGAGGATGAGGAGCGCGGGGATCGTGCCGGAGTCCGCGCAGTAGAAGTCGCGGAAGTAGTAGTGGCCGGAGACCTCGCCGCCGAAGAGCGAGCCCTCGCGCTTCATGCGCGTCTTGAAGAACGCGTGCCCGACGCGGTTGACGTGCGCGGTCCCGCCGGCGCGGGACACGGTGTCGGCGACCGCGCGGGACGCGCGGGCGTCGTAGAGGATCGCCTCGGGCGGGTGGGACTCCTCCTTCGCGAGGAGATGCTCGGCGAGGATCGCGGTGAGGAAGTCCCCGTCGACGAACTCGCCGGTGTCGTCGATGAAGAAGCAGCGGTCGGCGTCGCCGTCCCAGGCGATGCCCAGGTCGGCGCCGGTCTCCTTCACCTTGTCGATGATGAACCGCCGGTTCTCCTCGAGCAGCGGGTTCGGCTCGTGGTCGGGGAACTCCCCGTCCGGCGTCCAGTACGTCGCCACGAGATCGACGGGGAGGCGCTCGAGGATCGGGCCCACCATCGGGCCCGCCATCCCGTTGCCGCCGTCGACGACGACCTTCAGCGGCTTCACCTTCGCGGGGTCGATGAACGAGAGCGCCTTCTCGTGGAACTCGGCGGAGACGTCGACCTCCTCCACGCTGCCGGGCTCGCCGGACGGCGCGTCGCCGAGGCCGGACTCGACCATGTGGCGGATCTCCTGGATCCCCTCGTCGCCCGAGAGGGCGATCGCGCCGCGGCGGACGAGCTTCGCGCCGGTGTAGGCCTTCGGGTTGTGCGACGCGGTGCACATGAGGCCGCCGTCGAGGTCCCGCGAGCCGACGAGGTGGTAGAGCATCTCCGTCCCGACCTCCCCGGCGTCGAGGACGCTCGCGCCCTCGGCCGTCATCCCGGCCCGGTAGCGGCCGGCGAGCTCGGGCGCCGTCAGTCGCATGTCCCGGCCGAGGCCGAGACGGATGTCGCGGATGTCCTTGCCCTCCATGCCGGCGATGACGCGCGCGAAGGCGCGGCCGATCGCCTCGGCGACGTCGCCGGTGATCTCGTCCCCGTAGAGGCCGCGGACGTCATAGGCCTTGAAGATCGCAGCCGGTGCGGTCATGCCCTTGATCCTATGCTCCGCTCCGGAATGCGCGTCCTCACGGTCGGGAACATGTACCCGCCCCACCACCTCGGGGGCTACGAGCTCGTGTGGCGCGACACGGTGGCGCATCTGCGCGCACGCGGGCACGAGGTCGCGGTCCTCACGACGTCGACGCTCCTGCACGACGACGCCCGGCCCGACGAGCCCGGCGTCGATCGCGCGCTGCGCTGGTACTGGCGCGACCACGACTTCCCGCCGACGACCTGGCGCGAGGCGCGGTCGATCGAGCGTCACAACCGCTCCCTCGTGCGGGACCGCGTCGCCGAGGGCGTCGACGCGGTCGTCTGGTGGTCGATGGGCGGCCTCAGCCTCGGCGTGCTCGCGGAGCCCCGGCGCGCCGGGGTCCCCTCCGGGGCCGTCGTCCACGACGCCTGGCCCGTGTACGGACCGACCGTCGACGGCTGGATCGCGCGCCGCCGCGGCCGCCGGGCACCGCTCGAGGCGGTCGACGCGTGGTCGTTCAACAGCCGCTGGGTGATGGAGGGGGTCCTCGCGCGGCGGCCCGAGATCGAACGCGCCCGTTGCCGCGTCGATCACCCCGGCGTCGACCTCGAGCGGCTCGCGCCCTCGCCTGCGCCGCCCTGGACGGGGCGGCTCGCCTACGTCGGGCGGATCGACGACCGCAAGGGGATCGAGGTCGCGATCCGCGCGCTCGTCACCCTCCCGGAGGCGTCACTCGTCGTGACCGGGGCGGGGGACGCGGCGACGCTCGCGCGCCTCGCCGAGGAGGGCGACCGGCTCGCCGTCGCGGGGCGCGTCCGCTTCGACGGCGCCACGGACGACGTCGCCGCCGCCTACGACGCCGCGGACGCCGTCGTCTTCCCCGTGACGTGGGACGAGCCGTTCGGGCTCGTCCCGCTCGAGGCGATGGCCGTCGGCCGGCCGGTCGTCGCGACGGGCACGGGCGGCTCCGCCGAGTACCTCCGGGACGAGGAGAACGCGCTCCTCGTCCCGGCCGGGGACGCGGACGCCCTCGCGGCCGCCGTGCGGCGGCTCGCCTCCGACGAGGATCTCAGGGAGCGACTCGTCGCGGGCGGTCGCGCGACCGCCGCCGCCCATCCGCGGGCCGCCGCCGACGCGGCGCTCGCTGCGTTCGTCGAGGGCCTCGGCGCCGCGGGCCGCTAGCCTCGGCCGCCGCGACGCGCCCGGGCGCGGGCTCGCACCCGGCTCCCGCCTCGCGAGGAACGTCTACTCTCGCCTTCTGCTGCCCGCTCGGGAGGCGCGGAGCGCCGCACCCGCTGCTATCTTCGCCCGCCCCCTCCGAGGCCGGCCGACAGAACACAACCATGCACGACGCCTCACCCACGATCTCGCTGCCGGCCATCGTCGCCCTCCTGCGGCGGAACGCGTGGCTCATCCTCATCACGTTCGGGCTCGCCGTCGCCGCGTCGATCGCTCTCTCGGTCTCGACCGAGGCCGAGTACACCGCGGAGGCCACCGTCGGCTTCAACGACAACAGCGCCGAGCTGCAGGCGCTCGGCGTCCCGGCGGCCCCGAGCTTCCAGCCCGACAAGGAGGCGGCGGCGCAGGCGGAGCGGATCACGCGGCCGGACGTCGTCGCGGAGGTGCGCGAGTCGCTCGGGCTGCGGCAGTCGATCGCCGACATCCAGGACGCCATCTCGACGCGCGTCGAGGTCTCGAGCAACCTCGTGACGATCACCGCCGAGGCCTCATCCGGCTTCAAGGCGGCGCAGATCGCCAACGCCTTCGCCCGGACCATCCGGGAGGACGCGACCGAGCGCACCGTCGAGCGCTACGAGGCGGCGGCGAAGGAGTCCCGCCGCCGCGCGCGGCGGCTCCGCGGCGCCGACAACGCCGGGCGCCGCGCCGTCTACGAGGACCAGTCCGCCCGGCTCCTCGCGCTCGCCGACTTCGCCGAGCCGGTCGAGATCGTGCGCAGCGCGCAGGTGCCCGAGTCGCCGACCTCGCCGAAGCCCGTCCGCAACGCGGTCCTCGCCGGGATCCTCGGCCTCATGCTCGGGACCGGCCTCACGTTCGTCCGCCAGGCCTTCGACCGCCAGCTCCGCGAGCAGGAGGACGTCCAGCGCCACCTCGAGGCGCCGATCATCGGCGCCGTCCGGAGCTCGGCCCTCGGGAAGTCCCCGCTCGCGCCGGAGGGGAAGGACCGCACGACCGACGAGGACGTCGAGGCGTTCCGGATCCTGAGACCGAACGTGAACCGCCTCCGCGGGACGGGGGGCGAGGAGGGCGCCCACGTCGTCCTCGTCTCGAGCCCGCTCCCGGAGGAGGGCAAGTCGACGGTGTCGGCCGGGCTCGCGTGGGCAGAGGCGATCACCGGCCGCCGGACGCTCTTCGTCGACTGCGACCTGCGCCGCCCGACGGTCGCCGACCGGCTCGGGATCGCGCCGACGCCCGGACTCTCGGACTTCCTCGCCGGCGACGCCGGACCCGCCGACGTGCTGCGTCCCGTCGAGGCCGGCGGGGCCGCCGCGCGCACCGGCCCCCAGCTCGTCGTCATCCCGGCGGGGCGGGCGCGTCAGGACCACGCCGAGCTCCTCGAGTCCGAGCGCTTCCGCGACTTCCTCGCCGAGGTGCGGCAGGTCTACGACCTCGTCATCCTCGACAGCGCACCGCTGCTCCCGGTGAGCGACACGCTCCAGATGCTCCCGCTCGTCGACACGGTGCTCGTCTGCCTCCGTCTCGGCCAGACGACACGCGACGACGCCGATGCGACGCGGGCGGCGCTCTCGCCGTTCCCGGACCTGCCGATCGGCGTCGTCCTCACCGCGGCCGACCAGAAGAGCGGCACGTACTACGCGGGCGGCTACGCGTACGAGCCGCGCCCCGCTGCCGCGGCGAGGTGAGGCCGGATGGCGGGGCCGCGGATCCTCACGCTCCCGGGGAGCCGTAGGCCGCGCCGCACGGACACCCGCGTCTTCGCCGTCCTCGGCGTCGGGGCGGCCCTCTTCGCCGCCCTCCTCGTCGCCGTCGCGCCGACCGCGCCGGTGTACCCGATCGCCGTCATCGGCGCGATCGCCGCGATCGCGTGCGCGATCCTCTGGCCGCTGCACGTCATCGTCGTCGGCGTCCTCGCGATCCCGCTCGAGGGCCTGTTCCCGGCCATCGTCGGCCCGTCGCAGGCCCTGCTCGGCCTCGCCGCGCTCGGGTGGCTCGTGCGGTGGGGGACGACGTCACCCGTCACGCTTCCGCGCCATCCGGCGCTCGCGGCCGCAGGCGCGCTCTGGCTCGCGAACGCGGTCGGCCTCCTCTTCGCGCCCGAGCCCGACTTCGTCGCGCGCCAGGTCGTCACCTGGGGGACGTTCATCCTCGTCGCCGTCGCGATCGCGCACTCCGCCACGCTCCCGCAGCTGCGGCGGCTCCTGCTCGCGATCGCCGTCTGCGGCGGTATCGCCGGGGCGCTCGCGATCGTCGACCCGCAGCCGCTCACCGGAGTCGTCTACCAGGGGGGCGACGTCAACCGGGCGACGGGCGGCCTCGGCTCGCCGAACATCCTCGGGATCCTCCTCGCGCTCACGATCCCGATCCAGCTCGTCTTCGCGCTCCGGGGGACGACCGCCGAGCGCATCCTCGGCGCCTCGTGCGTCTCCCTCGCCCTCGTGGGCATGGCCCTCGCGGTCTCGCGCGGCGCGTTCATCGGCCTCGCCGCGGCTCTCATCACCCTCGCGTTCTGGGCGCCGTTCCGGCGTGCGGCGATCGTCGGGCTGCCGCTCCTCGCCGTGCTCGCCCTCGTCGGGAGCAACCCGACATCGGAGATCTTCGACAGCCGGGCGATCGTCGACCGGCTCACCGAGGTGCGTGAGACGGGTCCGAACAACCCGCGCCTCACCCTCTGGGAGAAGGTGCCGGAGATGGTCGCCGACCGCCCCGTCTTCGGGATGGGGGCCTACGAGTACGGCTACTACACGTCGCAGTACGGCATCCTCTCCAGCCAGGGCGTCGCGACCCATCCGCACAGCCTCACGTTCGCGGTCGCCGTCGAGACCGGCCTCGTCGGCCTCGCCGCGCTCCTCGCGATGTTCGCCGCGCTCTGGACGTCGCTGCGCCGGGCCTTCCGCGCGCCGGCGCTCGCGGGCGGCATGGCCTACGCGCTCGCGGCGTCGCTCGTCGGCTTCTTCGTGAGCGGGATCCTCGACTACGCCCTCGGCGCCGCCCCGATGTCCGCCGCCTTCTTCGTCGTCGTCGGCGCCGCGTGTGCGCTCACCCTCCGCACCGGGGAGGCCCGGGCGGCCGACGCGTCCGCGGAGACGACGGCGCCCGACGCCGTGGATCTCGCGCCGACCGAAGAGGCCCTCGTCAAGGCTTGACGAAGGCGACGTCCGTCTGGCCGGTCTCGGGCACGGCGCGCAGCGCCGCCGGCTCCACCGGCGGCTGGTCGATGTAGAAGTCGAGGTCGTAGCGGTTCTCGATCGCGAGCATCCGCTCGAATCCCGCCGCCCGCATGAGCTCGACGATCTCCTCGGCGGTCGAGCCGCGCTCGCGCAGCTCCTGCGGCGTGATCTCGACGAGCGCCGCGGACCCCGAGGGCATCGCGGCGAGGACGGGCTCGAGCCCGCGCAGCGCGCGGAGGTCGTCGCCCTCGGTGTCGACCTTCACGAGCCGCACCCGCGACCACAGGTCCTGGTCGATGCGGTCGGCGCCGCGGACGACGTCGACGTGGCCCTCGGAGACCCGACCGCGGCCCGGTGCGGTCGCCGACAGCCCGAGGTTCCCGGGGTCGCCGCGGAAGATCTCCGCCGTACCGGTCGTGTCGGAGGCGATGACGGGCTCGACGCGGACCCAGCCGACGTCGTTGCGGGCGAGGTTGTCGCGGAGCGCGCGGACGATCGAGGGCACGGGCTCGAACGAGATGACGGCGCCTCGCGGGCCGACGCGCTGCGCGGCGAGGATCGACAGGTAGCCGACGTTGGCGCCGACGTCGACGACGACGTCCCCCTCGCGCAGGTGGTCCGTCACCCAGCGGCTGATGCCGGGCTCCCACACGCCGAAGAGGTAGACGTTGCGCTGCAGGAGGTCGGCGGTCGTGCCGCCGAGGTGGAAGCCGAACGGCGTCGCCGCGTCGTCGAACGCGAGGGGGTGCGTCCGGAGGACCTCGCTGTGGAGCGTGAGGAGCCGTGAGCGCAGCGGACCCCGCGGGAGCCGGCGCGTGAACCTCGGGGGAGTGCGGCGGAGGAGGGCGATGACCGCGCGCTTCGCAGGGGCGGCGCTCACCCCGCGTTCTCCGCGGCTGGCGTCGGGTCGCAGAGGGGCGCGGGCCGGAGCATCGCGCGGCACTCTAGAGTCGTGCGCCGTCGGATGCAGGAAGGGCTGCGGCAGCTCCGCCCGGACCGCGTCTAGGATGCCGCTCTCGCATGGCGCCCGACCTGATGACGATCCCCGCCCACCACGGCCCCGCGGGCCGAAGCCCGGAGGAGCTCCACGAGATGGCTTCGGAGCTCGGCATCCGCGTCTGGACGCCGGACGAGGCGGCGGGCTCACGTGCTCGGCGGATCGTGCGGGCCGCGACGGAGTCCCCGCGGGGACGGCTCCCTGCGCGCTACGCGACCGACACGTGGCAGGTCCCGTTCGCCCCGCGGCTCGCGGAGAGCCTCGTCGAGGGCGTGAGGGTGCTCGACGTCGGCGCGGGCGCCCGTCCGATGGTCCCGCCGGACGAGAGGCCGGACGGATGCGTCTACGTGGGGTTCGACGTCGACGCCGATGAGCTCGAGAAGGCCCCCGCCGGGAGCTACGACGACGTCGTGGTCGGCGACGTCTGCACGCTCGAGCAGTCGCTCGTCGGGGACTTCGATCTCGTCCTCAGCTGGCTCACGATGGAGCACGTGAAGCCCGTGCCGCAGGCGCTGCACAACCTCAGCCGCTATCAGCGCCCCGGAGGGCGCTTCCTGGGCTATCTCGCGGGCAGCTTCTCGGTCCACGCGGTCCTCAACCGGATGCTTCCGCACGGCGTCTCCAAGCGCGTCATGCAGCGCCTCCTCGGCCGCGAGCCGGACACCGTCTTCCCCGCGCGCTACGACCAGTGCTGGCAGACCGCGCTCGAGCGGGTCGCGGCTTCGGCCTGGTCGGAGTACGCGGTCGTGCCGCTCTTCACCGGAGGGTGGTACTTCCGCTTCTCGCCGCTCGTCCGGGCGCCTTTCCTCGCCTACGAGGAGTGGGCGGAGACCGGCGGGCACGCGAACCTCGCCGCCTACTACCTCCTCGACGGCATCCGCTGAACGGCCCGGCGCGTCGCGCCGGGGCCGCTACGGCCGTCGCGCGGCGAGCAGCCCGTATCCGAGCGTCCCGTCGGCCCAGAAGCCGTCGAGGACCCCGCAGGAGTCGACGAACTTCTGCCAGTCCGCCTCGCCGATGAGCTCGACGACGGCGTCGCGATGCCGCCGGGCGTTCTCGCGCCACGCCGCGAAGGTGGGGCGGGTCGACTCCGTGAGGTCGAGCTCGGTCTCCACCACGAGTCCGCTCTCGCGGGCGAGCGTCGCGTAGGTCGAGAGCTCCTCCATGCGGGCGTCGCCGAAGACGTCGCGCAGGAGCGCGAGCGGCTCCCGCAGCTCGCGGACCTCGGCGAGGGAGAGCGGCCTCCGCAGGACGATGTCGCAGAGGACGAGCCGGCCGCCGGGGCGCAGGACCCGGGCGCACTCCGCGACGAGCCGGTCGCGGCGCCGCATGAGGTGGGAGGACTCGAGTGCCCACGCGCGGTCGAACGACGCGTCGGGGAGGCCGTTGTCCATGCCGTCGCGCAGGAGGAAGCGGACCCGGTCGCCGAGACCGTCGTCGGCGGCTCGGCGCGTCGCCGCGTCGACGCCCGCCTGGCTCGTCGTGATGCCGGTGACGCTCGCGCCGTGCTCGCGCGCGAGGCGGCACGCGGGGGCGCCGGTCCCGCAGCCGACGTCGAGGACGTCGACCCCCGGCCGGATCTGCCCGTGCTCGATCATGAGCGCGGTGAGGCGCGCCGTCGCGGCGGGCAGGGAGGCGTCGGGGGCGTCGAAGACCCCGTAGTGGAGCTCCTCCCCGAGGAGGAGGCCCCACGCGGCGGTGACCCGGTCGTAGTGGGCGGACGGGGCGGAGCTCATGCGCCGGCCTCCCTGGCGGGCTCGGGCGCGGGCTTCGCGACCGGGCGATTGACGATGCGCGCGCGTGCCGGGGCGGCGACGCCGCGCTCGGACAGGTCCTCCTCGAGCACGCAGTTCGCGCCGACGACCGCGGAGTCGCCGACGCGGATCGGGCCGACGAGCATCGCGCCCGCGAGGAGCGTGACGTTCGAGCCGACCTGCGGCTGGCCGCTGGCCCGCATGTCGGAGCCGAGCGTGACGTGCTGGCAGATCGTCGCGTCGCTCCCGATCGTCACCTGGCCGCCGATGCCGATCCCGAACGGGTGGGGGAGGTGGAGGCGCGGACCGATGCGCGCTCCGTAGACGACCTCGCTCGAGTGGAGGGTGATGAGGACGGAGCGCCAGAACCAGTGCAGCCACCGCGGTGAGGCGCACGTGAGTCGCACGAGCACCTGCGCCCGGAGCGTCGTGTTGATGAGCATCCGCAGCGGCGCCTTGAGGAGGCTCGTGCGCCGGCTCTCCGGCATGAACGCGCAGTAGCGCTCGTAGTCGGAGCGGATGAGGTCGAGGAGCCCGAGCCCCTGGTCCGGGCGGCGCGGCGTCATGCGGGCTTCCGGGCGGCGAGCCAGATCGAGTGCTGGGGGGCGAACAGCGCGACGGCGAGCGTGAGACGCGCGACCTGACCGGCGAGTCCGGTGACGGACCGCTCGAACGGCGCGGTCGGCTCGTGGAAGCGGCGGAACTCGCCGAGCCCGGCGGCGGCGCAGTCGCGCTTGAGGCGGCGCACGCCGATCCCGCGCTCGATCCAGCCCGACTCGCGGCTCACCTTCCGGGCCGACGGAGAGATCGCGTGGAGGAGGGACGGCTCGCCGAAGAGGACCCAGCCGCCGGGGCGGAGGTGCCGCGCGATGTGCCGCACGACGTCCTCCTGGCGCCCGGAGTGGTGCAGCGCGTCGTAGACGAGCGCGGCGTCGAACTCACGACCCAGGTCGAACGCGTCCATGTCCTCGACCGCCCAGTCCCCCTCGAGGCCCCACCGCTCGAGGCGGGCGCGGCCGGAGGCGATGCGCGCCTCCGCGATGTCGAGGCCCGTCGGAGCCCAGCCGCTCTCGGCGAGGAAGGCGGTCGTCCAGCCGGTCCCGCAGCCGACGTCGAGCACGCTCGCTCCAGGCCCGACGCCGAGGCGCGTCAGCGCGTCGCTGATCGTCGCCCACTTCGTGAAGTGCGAGCTGCCCCAGACGGGGGGAAACGGCTTGTGGTCGAGCCAGGCGCCCCCGGCGTTGTAGGACTCCTCGGCGGTCGAGATCTCCGCGAGCTTGTTCGGGTCCAGCGTCTGCCTGTCCACGGTCACGGCGGGAAGCGTAGCCGCGCCCACGGCGGGCGGGCGCACCGCGCCTCTCACGGGTGCTGCGAGCCGTCGAGGAGCTGCTCGTAGAGAGCGGCGTGGGAGTCGACCATCGCCTCGATCGTCCTTCCCACGACGGCGTCCCGCGCCTTCTCGCCCATGCTCGCCCGCTCGCCGCCCGTGAGCGCCTCCACGCGGCGCAGAGCCGCGGCGATATTCGCCCCGTCGCGCGAGACGAGGAAGCCGCTCTCGCCGTCCTCCACGACGTCGGTGACGCCGTTGACGCGCGTCGCGACGACGGGGCACCCGCACGCGGCGGCCTCGTGGGCGACGAGCGAGAACGTCTCGTACGCGGACGGCAGGACGAGCGCGTCGGCCGACCGGTAGACGGCGGGGAGGTCCGCCCGCATCCCGGCGAAGACGATCCGGTGCTCGACGCCGAGCGCGGCGGCCTCGGCGCGGATCGGGGCCTCGTCGCCCACGCCGACGACCGCGAGCCCCCAGGTCGGCGCGGCGGGAAGCGCCCGGACGCCCTCGAGGAGGCCCTTCGGCCCCCAGCCCCCGCCGACGAAGACGGCGAGGCGCGCGGCTCCCGGCGGCGCGAGCTCGCGGCGCACCGCGTCGTCGGGCGGCCCGGGACGGAACCGCTCGACGTCGATGCCGTTCGGGATGACGACCGCGGGCTCCGCGCGCGGATAGAACGCCGCGATCTCGGAGGCGAGACCGCCGGAGACCGCGACGAGACGGCGGTGGTGGCCCGGCCGCATCTGCCAGCGCTCGGCGGCGAGGAACTCGCGGGCGGCGATCGCCTGGTTGAGCCGGTAGGGGAGGGAGGCGTGGTCGAGGCGCGGCCCCGCACCGGCACGCGCCGCCGCCGCGTGGAGGAAGTGGATCGCGACGACGTCGGCGCGGATCGGGGCGAGACACCCGGCGACGTGCACGACGTCCCCGTCGCGGCGGCGGACGGCACGCGCCGCTTGCGCCGCGAAGGCGGGGAAGGCGACCGTGAAGGGCCGCGCCGGCCGTCCGACGCGGATGTGCTCGACCTCGTCGCGCGATCTCACGTCGCAGCTCCGCGCGACGACGCGGACCCGGACGCCGCGGGCGACGAGCCCGTCGACGAGCGCGGCGAGCTGGCGCTCCATCCCGCTCACCGGACCGACGTCGTGCGAGACGACGGTGACCCTCATGCCGGCGCCTCCCGCCGGCGACGCAGGAGGTCCGCCGCCCGCCGGGCGTCGTGCGGGTAGGCGAGCCGCTCGGTGAGCGCGAGCGCGAGCGCGTAGGCGAGGAGCGCCGGGACGACGCTCGCCGCCCCGGCGCCGAGCGTGAGGGCGACGCCCGCCATCGCCGCCGAGCCCGCGAGCGGCCCGATGGACACGCGCGGCGCGGAGAACCGCCCGCTCACCGCGATCGCCGGCGGGAAGTAGAGGAGCGCCATGACGACCATCGCGAGGACCATCGCGATCGCCGCCCCGTCGGCGCCGAGCGGCGGGATGAGGATGAAGTTGAACGCGATGTTGGCCACCGTCGCCGTCGCGACCGCGACGAGGACCGGCCGCTGCCGCGTCTGCGACGTGAGCACGTAGCCGCAGAGGCCGCACATCGCGCCGATGACGACGGCCGGCGACAGGAGCTGGAGCACGACGCCCGCATCGCGCAGCCCGTCGCCGTAGATCGCCGTGAGGAGCGGCTCGGCGTAGACCGCGTACAGGACGGTGATCGGCGCGGTCGCGACGATGATCGCCTTGAGGGTGAGCGCAGTGCCGTCGGCGAGCGACGGGACGGTCGTCCGGGTGAGCCGCGCGAGCACGGGGAAGCTCGCCATCGAGATCGCCGCGGTGACGAACTGGATGCTCTCGACCATCCTGTAGGCGCCGCCGTAGAGGCCGACCGTCTCGCTGTCCGTGAAGAAGCCGAGGATGACGATGTCGATGCGCGAGAGGACGGCGCCGAAGACGCCGGCGAGTCCGAGGCCGATCGAGTCGAGGCCGACCCGCCGCAGGCCGGCCCTCGAGATCCGGACCGGGAAGGAGATCGACTCCCGCCGAAGGCGGAGCATCGAGTAGATGAACGCGACGGCGGTCGTGGCGATCCACACGGCGGCGACGGCCCCGACCGGCGCGCCGCGCAGCAGGAGCCAGGTGCCCACGACCGCGAGCAGCCCGCGGTGGAGGACGAGCGCGATCGCGACCGTCCGCAGACGCTCGAGCCCGCGGAACACGGCGTGCGGCGTGAGCATCGCGAGCTCGACGAGCATCGCCACCCCGAGCAGGGCGGTCGCTGCGACGACCCGGTCCTCGTACGGGCCCGCGACGGCGACGCCGAGGACGAGCGCGAGGAGCACGAGCCCGAAGACGAACTTGAGGAGCAGGGAGCTCCAGAACGCCTCGCCGACCCCGTCCTCGCCTCGCGCGACGAGGCGCGTCACGCGGAAGTCCATGCCGAAGGCGGCGATGAACACGAGCACCGACAGCGAGGCGGCGCTCGTGAAGTCTCCGAACGCGGCCGTCCCGGCCTCTCGCGCCATGACGGCGTAGAGGACGAGCATCCCGAACTGGCCGATGGCGTACGCCGAGGCCTGGAGGATGCTGTTGAGCGCGACCCGCCGCGTCGCGCCGCCGCGCGTGGCCGCGGCGGGCACGTCGTACTCGCTCACGCGGAGGGCGGGGGCGCGGCGGGCCGCCGCGCTGACGAGGGGACGGGCATGAACTCGGCGCGCAACAGTAGCGCCGCGACTCGTCGTCAGCCGCGGACGGCGGCGAGGAGGCGCTCCGCGACGCCGTCCCACGAGTAGCGCGAGGCGTGCACCGCCGCGCGCTCCCCGACGATGCGCGCGGTCTCGCCGTCGGCGTAGGCGAGCATCGCGTCGACGAGGGCCGTCTCGTCGCCGGGCTCGACGACCGTGCCTCCCTCGCCGATCGCCGTGCGCGCGCCTCCGACCGCGGTGCCGATGCTCGGGATGCCGGCGGCCCCCGCCTCGAGGTACACGATCCCGAACGGCTCCATGAGGGACGGCAGCACGAAGCACGTGCTCCGCTCGTAGGCCTCGACGAGCCGGGCGCGGTCCGCGGGCGCCGACATGTCGAGTCGGCCGAGGCCTTCGACGCCCGGCGCGTCGACCGGCGGGTGCCCCCCGACGAGCGTGAGCGTCGCCGAGGGGTGACGCGCGCGGACCTCGCCGAAGGCGCGCAGGACGAGCGGCCCGTTCTTGCGCTCCCACTCCCGGCCGACGAAGAGGAAGCGCGGGCTCTCCCAGTCCCGGGGGCGGGCGGTCGCCGAGGCGTTGATCCCGAAGCCGACGGCGTGGACGCGCGCGACGGGCACGCCGTGGTCCTCCACGACCGACCGCGCGGCCCAGTCGCTCGCGGTGCAGCACGCGGCGGCGCGCAGGCACACGTCCGCCTCGCGGCGTCGCCAGGCGTCCGCCCGGCGGGCGCTCATCATCGCGGGGTCCGACCAGCCCGCGCCGAGCGCGAGCGGGACGGTGAGGTCGAGGAGCGTCGCGTACCGCACGCCGTCGGGGAGGACGAAGCCCGTGTTGACCTGGACGGCGAGGTCGGGCGAGATCGAGCGGAGGAGCCGGGCCACCCGCGCGGAGCGCAGCGCGGCCATCTCGGGTCCGTGACTCGCGCCCGTCCGCCCGGTCCGGGCGGCGCGGAGCGAGGCGACGAGGGGTCGCCGGATCCAGGCACGGGGGTTCGCATCGACGTGCACGACGTCGTGCCCCATGCGGCCGAGCGCCTCTCCGAGCCCGAACGGGATGCCCGACCAGGTCGACGCCTCGGCGCCGTCGCCCTGGCCCACGATCGCGATCTTCACGGCGGCGACGGTAGCGGCTCAACCCCGGCGTCGTGGCGGGCAGCGCCGCAGCTCGGCCGTCGTGCGGTCGACGACCCGGCCGAGCTCGTCGCGGGCGACGAGCCGGATGTCTCCGCTGCGCCGCGGGATGCGCATCCGCACCGAGGTCCGGGTCCGGCGCGGGCCTCCCGCGTCGGGGTCGGCGTACACCCGCGGCCGCCCGCCGGGAAGGGTGAGCGCGACCTCGGAGTACGGCTCCGGGCCGGGACCGAGGGACCAGCGGACCGTCATCCGGCGTCGAGAGCACGCCCGCACGACGCTCGCGCCGAACGAGCGGGCGGTCACGCGGGCGTCGAGGAGCCTCGGCAGGTCGCGGCGTCCGCACCGGGCGTCGCGCCCGTCGGCATCGGTGGCCGCCCGGACCGCCTCGGCGTAGGCGCCGCCCGACGGGCGCAGGGTCGCGGTCCTGCGGTCGGCGAGCCCGAACCAGGCCGCGGCGTCGAGCGCGTTGTCCTCCGGGGTCACCCAGGCGTACGGCGTCATCGACGCGACGCCGCAGTCGCTGCGGACGAGAGCCTCGACGAGCTCGCGGAGATAGCGTCCCCGCTGGTCGTCGCTGATCGGCGTGATGTCGGTGAAGGGGACCCCGCCGGCCGTCGCCCAGCCCGTCTCGTTGAGGTCGATCGGCGTCTCGCCCTCCCCGAGCGCGTCGAGGCCGCGCCGGAGGCCGGCGATCCGGTCGAGGACCTCGCCCGGGTGCCGCCGGTAGATCGTCACGCCGACCGCGTCGATGTCGCCGCGCAGGTCGGGGCGCGCGGCGAGCATCGCCCTCAGGTAGGAGACCGCGCCCTCGTCGGCGGGGTCCGGCTGGGAGTGCGCGAGTCCGCCGACGGCGACGCGCGCGTGCGGGTCGACGGCGAGCAGCGCGCCCCGTGCCGCGGCATAGAGCTGCGCGTACTCGTCCGGCCGCATCGAGGTGGCCGACCCGGGCACGTTGGGCTCGTTCCACACCTGGTAGGCGACGACGGGCACGTAGGGGAGCTCCGGGTTCTCCGACCAGAACGTCCCGCGGCGCCCGTAGCGCTCGGCGACCGCGGCTGCGTAGTCGGAGAACGGGCCCGTCCGCGGCGCGCCCGCCCACACCCCGGGGACGGCTCCCGCCCAGGGCGTCGAGAGGCCGAGGACGACGGTCCACCGCAGCCGGCGACGGGCGAGCGCCTCGGCGATGCGATCGGAGGACTCCCACCGGTAGGAGTGCGCGCCGGTGCGCGCGTCGGGCGGGTGGGGCTCGATCTCGTTCCACACGGCGAGCTGGCGGACCGAGCCGAGGCCTGCGCTGCGCATCGCGTCCGTGTGGCGATCGGCGGGGAGCTTCGAGAGACCGTCGAGCCACAGGACGCCCGCGTTCACGCCGAACGGCTCCACCGCGGCGGCCGCGCGCTCGCGGCTCTCGGCGAGAGCCGTGGGAGCGGCGAGGACGGCGGCGGCCGACGCGAGCGCGGCGGCGGCGCGGCGTCCCCGGGGCGAGATCCGCAGCATCGCGCGCACGCTAACCGACGCGACGACGCGTCGGGCCGGGACGTCCGCTCGGGGAGGCCTGCGTCGCCGGGGGCCTCCCTAGACTGCGCGCCGTGAAGGTTCCAGGGAGGCCCGTCCGGGTCATGTTCGTGTCCTCGCATGCCCAGCTCGGCGGGGGCGAGGGCTATCTCCGGTCGATCGTCGAGGGGCTCGGGCACGGCTGGGCCGCGGGCATCGTCACCCTCCATGACGGCCCGTTCGTGGATCGTCTGCGCGAGGGCGGGCACGAGGTCACGGTCCTGCGCGCCCATGGCCGCACCGGCCTCCTCGCCGGCGTGCGCGGGCTTCGCCGCATCCTGCGCGAGCAGCACCCGGACGTCATCCACGCCAACGGGGTGAAGGCCGCGCTCACCGCCGCGCTCGCGACGAGGCGCGGCGGACCTCCGGTCGTGTGGGTGAAGTACGACTTCGGCTGGGACGGCGTCCTCGCGCACCTCGTCGCGCTGCGCGTGCGGATGATCGTCGGCATCAGCGGCGCGGTGAACGCGACGTTCCGCGGCCCGCTGCGCAAGAAGGCGCGTGTCGTGTACGCGGGCATCCCCGACTATCCCGCCGAGCCGGAGCGCGGGGCCGAGCTGCTGCGCGACTCGTTCGGCGGCACGCCGCCGGGGCCGGTGATCGCGCTCTCGGGGCGCCTGTGCCCCGGCAAGGGGCAGGCCGACCTCATCGACGCGCTGCCGACGGTGCTCGTGTCACGCCCCGACGCGTGCGTCCACTTCCTCGGGGTCGAGGACAGCTTCTACCCGGGGTACCGGGCCATGCTCGAGGAGCGGGCACGGGAGCGCGGCGTCGCCGACGCGGTCTCGTTCTCGACGCTCGAAGGACACCGGCCCCAGGACGCGGTCGCGGTCGTGAGCGCCTGCGACGTCCTCGTCCAGCCCAGCCGGCTGCAGGAGCGCGGCGGCTGGCGCGAGGGCTTCGGTCTCGCGGTCGTCGAGGCGATGCACGTCGGCACGCCGGTCGTCGCGTACGCGAACGGGGCGCTCCCCGAGGTGGTCGGCTCGAGCGGCCTCGTCGTCGAGGAGGGCGACACGATCGCGCTCGGCGAGGCGATCGCCCGGATCCTCGAGGACGAGCCTCTCCGCACGCGGCTCGTCGAAGAGGGGAGGGTGAGATCGCGAGAGCGGTTCCAGCTCACGCGCGTCGTCGAGGAGATGGCCTCCTGCTATCGCGAGGCGGCACGCGCATGACCGACGTCACCGTCGTCGTGCCCGCATGGGGCGCTCACGTCCACTACGTGCCCGAGGCGGTCGCCTCGGTGCTCGAGCAGGACGGGCCGGACACGGAGATCGTCGTCGTCGACAACCGCTCCGACGTCCCGCTCCCCCCGCTGCCCGAGGAGGTCCGCGTCGTCCGCCTGGAGGAGCGCGTCACGGTGGGCGCCGCGAGGAACGCCGGCCTCGCGGTGGCGAAGGGCAGCTCGATCGTGTTCTGGGACGCCGACGACCTCATGCTCCCGGGCGTCCTCGCGCGGCTCCACGCGGTCCTCGACTCCGATCCGGGGATCGTCGCCGTCACCATGGACAGCGTCCGGTGGACGCCGGAGAGCGGGCCGGGAGAGCGCTGGCCGTGGCCGCGCTCCGTGATGTACCCGCTCGCGCGACGGCCGCGGCTGTTCGCCGCCGTGGCCCGGGTCTACAACGCCTACACGACGACGGGACCCGCCCTCATGCGGACCGACGCCGTGCGCGACGCCGGCGGCTTCGAGGAGGACGTCGACTACTTCGAGGACTGGGCGCTCGCCGCGAGCCTCACGGTGCGGGGCCGCGTCGTGATGCTGCGCGAGATCGCGCGGCACTACCGCGTCCACGACGACTCGCTCACGCTCGGGCACCTCGGGCATCCCGACCAGGGCGCGTGGCTCGCGCAGCTGCGCCGCCGCACCCGCGAGGACCCGCGGACGCCGTGGTGGCTGCACGGGCTCGGGCCGCTCATCCGCCTGCATCACGAGTGGCGCATCCGGCGGCGGAGGCGGACGGGGGCCGGCGTCGGGTTCTACGAGGAGGCGCTCGGCGACCTCACGCCGTCGAGCGGCGGCGCGGACTCATCCGCCGCCCGCCGGGACGACTGATCCGCGGTCCGCCGCCGCGCGCTCGACGAGGTCCGTGAAGCGCCGCTGGAACGTCGGCACCGAGAAGCGCTCGGCCTGAGCGGTCGCGGCGCGGGGGTCGTAGGAGAGGAAGTCGGTCTCGCGCATCGCCTCGGCGAGCTCGTCGACCGAGGCGGTGGGGAGGAGGACGCCGGTGACGCCGTCGGCGACCGTCTCGCGCGTCCCGCCGTCGTCGGGGGCGATGACGGGGCGGCCGGCGGCCTGCGCCTCGACGGCGGCGATGCCGAACTCCTCGACGTTCGGCACGACGAGGGCGAGCGCCCGCGGATAGAGGGCGGCGAGGTCGTCGTCCGACACGCGGCCGAGGAACTCCGCGGTCTCCCCGTAGAGGCCGCGCAGCCTCGGGAGGTCCGGTCCCGTCCCGACGACCTTCACCGGCCGTCCCGCCCGGCGCGCGGCCTCGAGCGCGGCGTCGACGCGCTTGTGGCGCACGAGCTCGGTGACGACGAGGAAGAAGTCCTCGGGCGTCCCCGGCGAGAAGCGGCGGGTCTCCACCGGAGGGAAGACGACCTCCGACTCGCGTCCGTAGGTGCGCGCGATGCGCTCGCGCCCGAACTCCGAGATCGCGACGTAGTGCGTGACGCGTCGCGAGGCCTCGAGGTCCCACCGGCGGATGCGCGCCAGCACGCGGCGCAGCGCCGGGCGGGCGAGGCGGGGGACCTCGGCCTCGGCTCGCTCGCGCTCGTGCCACGCGTACCGGAACGGCGTGTAGCAGTAGCAGACGTGCGTCGCCCCGGGGTCGGGGCGGACGCCGTGGGCGAACGCGCTGCTGCTCGAGACGACGACGTCGTGGCCCTGGACCGGGAGGCGCTCGGCCGCCGGCGGGTAGAGAGGGAGGAGCCGACGGAAGCCGCTCTGGTCGACGCCGAGGCGCTGGAGCTTCGAGGTCCCGACCGGGTGGCCGGGAAGGTGCTCGCGCATCACCTCGCGGTCCCACAGCAAGGTGAGGACCGGCGCCGAGGGCCAGCACGCCGCGATGGCCGCGAACGACCGCTCGGCGCCGCGGTACACGAGGAGGTAGTCGTGGACGAGGACCGGCTGGCGCCGCGGGGTCTCCGGGCGCTCGCCGTCGCGCGGCTCGTGCGTCGGCGTCGTGGCGTGGGAGGGCATGGGAGGAGGTGGTCCTGGAGGGTGCTGAGGGCGGGCCCGAGGCGGGCGACGCGGGCATCATCCCAGCGCCGCGGCGGGCCCGCGGGGCCGACACGGGGATCGCCGCCGGCATCCGGGTCAGCGGCTACGATGGCGCGCTCACGCCAAGGGGCCTGGCCGCGGCGACCAGAGGTCGCGGGCAGGCGGAGGGAGGAAGAAGCGGGGAATGGCTCCTGTAGAGACGGAAGCGACGATCACCGAGATCATCCGCGGGCTCATCCGCAAGCGCGGGGACGAGCCGCCCGAGACGATCGAGGACACGGCGACGCTCAGCGGCGACCTCGACCTCGACTCGCTCGAGCTCGCCGAGCTCTCGGCCGCCCTCGAGGACTCCTTCGGACGCGACCCGTACACCGAGGGGCTCGTCCCGGCGACCGTCGGCGAGCTCGCCGGCTTCTACGCCTCCTGAGGGCGGACGTGCTCATCGACCTCCTGCGGGGCGTCGCCGAGCGCGCGCCCGAGCGCGACGCCCTCGTCGCCCCGACGGGGACCCGCACCTACGCGGATCTCGTCGCGGCCGCCGAGGCGTACGGTCACGGCCTCGCGGCCCGGGGAGTCCGGCGCGCCGGCTGCGCGGTCGCCGATCCCGTCGAGGTGGTCGCGCTGCTCGCGGCGGCGTCGGCGTGCGGCGTCGAGGCGTGCGTCTACCCGCGCGACCTCGACGAGGCGGGCGTCGCGCGTTTCGCGGCTCTCCTCGACCACGACGTCGTCCTCGTGGACCGGCCGATGGAGCTCGACGGCACGGCCGCGCTCGACATCGGCGGGCTCGCCGAGCGCGACGGGATGCTCGAGGCGCCCAGCGACACGCCGCTCCTCATCCTCACCACCGGCACCTCCGGGACGCCGAAGGGCGTCCGGCACGACTGGGGCCGTCTCGCCGGCGCCGTCCGCCGCTCTCTCGAGGAGGACGGCGCGCGGTGGCTGCTCGCCTACAACCTCAACCAGTTCGCCGGCTACCAGGTGCTGCTGCACGCGGTGACGCACGGGGCGACGATCGTCGTGCCGCGGACGAGCCAGGCGCGAGACGCGATCGACGCGATGCGCCGCCACGGCGTCACGCACGCGAGCGCGACGCCGACGTTCTGGCGTCTGCTCGCCGGCGAGTGCCGTGACTCCGATCCGGCCGTGGACCTCCGGCAGATCACGCTCGGCGGCGAGGCCGCCCCCGACTCCCTCATCGAGCGTCTGCGCGACCTCTTCCCGCAGGCGCGGCTCTCTCACGTCTACGCCGGGACCGAGTTCGGGTCGGCCGTCGCGGTCGGCGACGGTCGCGGGGGCCTGCCGCTCAGCGTCCTCGACCGTCCCGAGGACGCCGACGTCCGGTTCCGCGTCATCGACGGCGAGCTGCACGTGCGCTCCCGGCACTCGATGCTCGGGTACCACGGCGCGGAGGCGGGTCCGGACGACGGCTGGATCGCGACCGGGGACATGGTCGAGGAGCGCGACGGCCGGCTGCACTTCGTCGGGCGCACCGTCGAGATCATCAACGTCGGCGGGGCGAAGGTGCATCCCCTGCCGATCGAGGAGATCGTCTCGGCCGTCCCCGGCGTCGTGGTCGCCTCCGTGCACGGCGCGCCGAACGCGATCACGGGGCAGATCGTCGCGGTCGACGTCGTCGTCGCCGAGGGCGCCGACCCGGACGAGGTGGTCGCGGCGATCCACGCCGCGTGCCGCGAGCTCCCGGCCCCGGGGCGTCCCCGGCGGGTGAAGGTCGTCGACGAGATCACCACGCGGGGGAGCAAGGTCCTCCGCGCCGCCAGCGAGGTGCGTGCATGAGCCGGGTCGTCCTCATCACCGGCGGGAGCCGGGGCCTCGGCGAGGGGATCGTCTCCGGCTTCCTCGAGGCCGGCGACGCGGTCGCGACGTGCAGTCGCTCCCCGACGCCGGCGACCGACGCGTGGTCGGCCGATCCCGCCCACGCGGACCGCTTCCTCTTCGCGCCCGTCGACGTCGTCGACCGGGAGCAGGCTTCCGGGTTCGTCAAGGAGGTCCTCGGCCGCTTCGGGCGCATCGACGTGCTCGTCAACAACGCGGGCATCGCGCGCGACGGCGTGATCGGCCTCATGAGCGACGACGACATCGACACGGTCGTCGACCTCAACCTCCGGGCGACCTTCGTCCTCACGCGTCTCGTCGCGCGGCGCATGCTCCTCCAGGGCAGCGGCCGCATCGTCAACATCTCGTCGATCGTCGGCCTCAGCGGCTACCGCGGGCTGTCGGTCTACTCGGCGACGAAGGCCGGCCTCGACGGCTTCACGCGCTCGCTCGCCCGGGAGCTCGGGTCGCGCGGGATCACGGTGAACTCCGTGGCCCCCGGCTACCTGCGGACGGACATGTCCCACGGCCTCGACGAGGAGCAGCTGCGGCAGATCGAGCGGCGCACGCCGGCCGGTCGGCTCGGCGAGCCGGCGGACATCGCCTCGGTCGTGAAGTTCCTCGTCTCGGCCGAGGCGTCCTTCATCACCGGTCAGACGATCGTGGTCGACGGCGGGCTCACCGCCTGACCGGCTGCCGCCCCGTCCTCTCGCGACCGATCCCCGGCGCGAACCGCCCGACGCGGCCCGCGTAGGCCGCGTACGCGGCGCCGTGCACGCGCCGGAGATGCGGCTCCTCGACGCGGCGGGCCCCGACCTCGGCCGCGAGGGCGACGAGCGGGACCGCCGCGAGCGCGGCCGCGTTGGGGACGACGAGCGCGAGCCCGGCGACGGCGAGGACCGTCCCCGAGTGGATCGGGTGCCGGACGCGCGAGAACGGCCCGCTCGTCACCAGCGCCGTCCGCTCGTCGGGGTCCGTGCCGATCCGCCAGGACGCCGCCATGTGGGCCTGCGCGGCGCCGACGAGGACGATCGCCGCGACCGTGATCGCGATGCCCGCGGCGTGGGTCGCGGGGGCGTCGAGAGCCTCGATCGGGTCGAGGACGCCGGCGAGGTCGAGGACCGGGGCGGCGAGACCGGCGAGCATCGCGGCGGTGTGGACAGCCTCGGCGACGTGCGCGGCCGCGGGGCGCTCCCCGGCGGGGCGCACGACGCCGCTCGTCCCGTGACGGCGGCGGTGCAGCAGCGGTCGGAGCCCGAGCGCGACGAGCGCGAACGCGGTCCAGAGCGCGAGGGAGGCGACGGGCACGCGGGGAGGGATAGCAGCGTCCGGGCCCGGGCGGGTTCTACTCTCCCGCCCGATGGCTCAGCCGATCACCCGCGCGTTCCTCGAGGACCTCATGGCCGTGCTCGACCTCCCCGACCCCGTCGTCGAGTTCGGGTCGCTCCAGGTCGAGGCCGAGCAGGACATCGACCTGCGCCGCTACTTCGAGGGTCGTCCCTTCACCGGGACCGACTTCCGCGAGGGGCCGGGCGTCGATCGCGTCGAGGATCTGCGCGCGCTCACGTTCGCCGACGGCGAGGTCGGCACCGCGCTCTGCTTCGACACGCTCGAGCACTGCGCGGACCCGCCGCAGGCGTGCCGCGAGCTCGCGCGCGTCACCCGCCGCGACGGCGGGGTGTGCGTCATCTCGAGCGTCATGCTCTTCGGCATCCACGGCTACCCGAGCGACTACTTCCGCTTCACTCCCGAGGGGTTCCGCGAGCTCCTCTCCGAGTTCGACGACGTCCGGGTCTGCGGGATCGGGCATCCGGACATCCCGCGGGAGGTGCTCGGCGTCGGCGTCCACGGCCGCTCGCTCGGCGACCTCGACCTCGCCGCGCTGCCGAGCGTCGTCGCCCAGCAGCGGATCTGGGACGACCCTGCGACCGGCGTCCCGATCGGCCCGCTCCGCGTCCCCCCGCGCGAGCTGGCGAGGACGATCGCCCGCGAGCTGCCCGGGGTCGTGCGGGCGCGCTGGCGTGCCCGCCGTGCGGGGTGACGGGCGGAGAGAAGGGCGGGTGTCGAATCGAACGCGCGTTGGATTGTCGCCCTGTGTGGGGGCGAATCGAACGCGCGTTGGATTGTCGCCCTGTGTGGGGGCGAATCGAACGCGCGTTGGATTGTCGCCCTGTGTGGGGGCGAATCGAACGCGCGTT
>NZ_JBLKKY010000018.1:0-67207 GCF_059438195.1 Paraconexibacter sp. | reverse complement strand
TCTTCAGCTACCTCACCGGCTTCGGCGGCCGCGACATGGCCGTCGACCTCGGCACGGCGAACACCCTCGTCTACGTCCGGGGGCGCGGCATCGTGCTCTCGGAGCCGTCCGTCGTCGCGATCGACTCGCGCACGGGCGAGGTCCACGCCGTCGGCATCGAGGCGAAGCGCATGCTCGGCCGGACGCCCGGGACGATCCAGGCGATCCGTCCGCTCAAGGACGGCGTCATCGCGGACTTCGACGTGACGGAGGAGATGCTCCGCCACTTCATCCAGAAGGTCCACCAGAACCGGTGGGCCCATCCACGCGTCGTCGTCTGCGTCCCGTCGGGCGTCACCGGCGTCGAGAAGCGCGCGGTCGAGGAGGCGTGCCTCTCCGCGGGCGCCCGCCAGGCCTACCTCATCGAGGAGCCGATGGCGGCCGCGATCGGGGCCGGCCTCCCGGTCGGCGAGCCGACCGGCTCCATGGTCGTCGACATCGGCGGCGGCACGAGCGAGGTCGCGGTCATCTCGCTCGGCGGCATCGTCGTCTCCCAGTCGATCCGCATCGGCGGCGACGAGCTCGACGAGGCGATCATCAACTACGCCAAGCGCGACTACAAGCTCCTCATCGGCCAGCAGACGGCCGAGGAGGTGAAGCTCGAGATCGGCTCCGCCTACCCCATGGAGGAGGAGGTCCAGGCCGAGATCCGCGGCCGCGACATGGTCTCCGGCCTCCCGAAGACCGTCGTCCTCACGAGCGAGGAGATCCGGCAGGCCCTCGAGGAGCCTCTCGCCCAGATCATCGACGCGGTGAAGGAGACCCTCGACCGCACGCCGCCCGAGCTCGCCTCGGACATCATGGACCGGGGGATCATGCTCGCCGGCGGCGGCTCCCTCCTCCACGGTCTCGACGAGCGCCTCCGCGAGGAGACGCAGATGCCCGCCCACCTCGCCGAATCGCCGCTCACGTGCGTCGCCGTCGGCTCGGGCCGCTCCCTCGAGGAGTTCGAGGTCATCCACCGCACGAGCAAGAACACGCGCCAGCGACGCCGGAGGGTCTGACGGTGTCCACGGGCCGGATGCCTCATCCTTCGGATCGCGAGGGTCGCTGCGCGGCGACCCGGCGCGACCATCCCCACGCTTTGGAGTACGTGTCTCCGTGTACGACGCCAAGACGGTGCGGCGACGACGAGCGGTCCTCGGCCTTCTCGTCGTCCTCTCCCTGATCCTCCTCACCGCGAGCTTCGGCGACGGCGGTGGACCGCTGCGCTCGGTCCAGCGTGGCGTCCTCGAGGTCGTCTCGCCGATCCAGGAGGGCGCGAGCCGCGCCCTCAAGCCCTTCCGCGACCTCTTCGGCTGGATCGACGACACGATCGAGGCGAAGGGCGAGGTCGAGGATCTCCGCAGCGAGCGCGACCGCTACCGGGCCGAGGCGATCAAGGCGAAGAACGCCCTTCAGGAGAACGAGCGCTTCCGCGACCTCCTCGGCCTCGACCGCCGCGCGGAGCTCGACCGGTACGAGCCAGTGACGGCGCGGGTCATCGGGCGCTCCTCGATCGTCCTCGCGTCGACGATCAACATCGACAAGGGGTCGACGTCGGGGCTCGAGGAGGACCAGGCGGTCGTCACGGGCGCCGGACTCGTCGGGAAGGTGACGACGGTGACGCCGCACGCGGCGAAGGTGACGCTCATCAGCGACCACACGATCGGCGTGAGCGCGCGGATCCTCGAGTCCGGCGTCACGGGGCTCGTCGAGACCGCGGTCGGCAACCCGCGGTCCCTCATCCTCAAGTACACGCGGCGCACCGACGTCGTCGAGGAGGACCAGATCGTCGTGACGGCGGGCACGCGGTCGAGCGACCCGAAGCTCGAGTCGCTCTTCCCGCCGGGCATCCCGATCGGCGAGGTGACGCGCGTCGAGGAGCCCGGCAGCGACGCCCAGGAGGTCTTCCTGCGGCCCTACGTCGACGTCGGGCGCATCGACTTCGTCCAGGTGCTCACCGAGCGCACGAACGGGAACCGGCCGATCCGGTGAGCGGCGCGACGCCACATCTCGGACTGCGGCTCGTCGCGCTCGTCGTCGGCGCGGTCATCCTGCAGGTCGCCGCGATCGCGCAGGTGCGCATCCTCGGCGTCCACGCGGACATCGTGCCGCTCGCGGTCGCGTCGGTGGGCCTCCTCGCCGGGTCGACGACCGGCGCCGTCTTCGGCTTCTCCGCCGGGCTCTTCGTCGACATGGCGCTCGTCCAGACCCTCGGCATCAACTCGCTCCTCTACACCGTCGTCGGCTACGGCGCCGGCCGCGTCCGCGAGACCAGCGACCCCCAGGGGGCGGGCGTCCCGCTCGCCGCGGGCGCCGCGGCGACCGTCATCGCGATCGGCGGCTTCGCGCTCCTCCAGTTCCTCCTCGGCGTCGACGCGCCGGTGAGCATCCTCCTCCTCACCCAGATCCTCGCCGTCATCGTCGTGAACACCGTCGTCGCCGCACCCGTCCACGCGACGGTGCGTCGGTGGCTGCTCCCCGCCCTCCCCGACGATCCGCGGCGGCGGCGCCGCCGCGCGTACACGACCGGCGGCCTGTCGCCGCTGAGTCGGGCGTGACGGATCCGTACCCTCTGGGTCTTCGCCCGTGATCGATCCCGTCCACGATCGCCGTCCCCCGTCCTCGCCGCAGTTCGCGGTGCGCGTCGCCGTGCTCGGAGGGATCGCGTTCATCCTCTTCGGCGTCGTCTTCTTCCGGCTCTGGTACCTCCAGGTCCTGGACGGCGACCGCTACCTCGCGCAGGCGCAGACGAACCGCGTCCGCGTCGAGCGGATCCAGGCGCCGCGGGGGCCGGTCGTCGATCGCAACGGCACCGCGCTCATCGAGAACCGGCAGGCGATCCTCGTCCAGCTGGACCCGAAGTCGCTCCCCGACGAGGAGCGGATCGCCGCCCTCGAGTGGGGCCAGCGCGTCACCCAGCGCCTGGAGCGTCCCAAGGGGAAGCGCGGCGAGAAGATCCCGATCCCGCCGATCCCGACGCCGGAGCTCCGCGAGCGCTTCGAGCGGCTCGGCGAGGTCCTCGACATGAGCGTCGGGACGATGCAGGAGCGCGTCGTCCAGCAGGTCGCGCAGGTCCCCTACGCGGCGATCACCCTCCGCTCGGACGTCCCGGCGACGATGCGCGACTTCATCAAGGAGCGACAGGAGGACTTCCCCGGCGTCGACGTCGCCGAGAAGTACCTCCGCCAGTACCCCGAGGACGAGCTCGCCGCGCAGCTCGTCGGGACGGTCGGCGAGATCAGCCCGGACGAGCTGAAGCAGGAGCGCTACGACGGGCTCACGCAGGGCACCGTCATCGGCAAGGAGGGCCTCGAGCGGACCTACGACGAGTACCTCCGCGGCCGCGACGGCGAGACGCGCATCGTCGTCAACGCCCAGGGGGAGAGCGTCGGGCAGACGCGCGGTCGAGAGCCGACCGTCGGCCGGACCCTCCGCCTCACCCTCGACCTCGATCTGCAGAAGGCGGGTCAGAAGGCGCTCGAGACCGCGATCGCACGGGCCGGCGGCCGCGGGTCCCGCGCGGGGGCGTTCGTCGCGTTGGACCCGCGGGACGGGGCGATCCTCGCGATGGGGTCGGCGCCGACGTTCGACCCGAACGTCCTCGCCCGGCCGATCAGCCAGGAGCGCTACGACGAGCTCTACGGCGAGGAGGCGGGCGCCCCGCGCTTCAACCGCGCGATCTCCGCCTCGTATCCGACCGGCTCGATCTTCAAGCCGATCACCGCGTTCGCCGGCCTCGACGCCGGTCTCGTGACGCCCACGTCGGTCGTCAACGACTCCGGCTGCATCACGGTCGGCGCCAACGACGAGGAGCGCTGCAACGCCGGCAAGGTCGCGAACGGGCCGGTCGACCTCCGCCGCGCGATCAAGGTCTCGTCGAACATCTACTTCTACCGCCTCGGCCAGTCCCTCGACGCCGTGAAGGGCGAGCCGCTCCAGAAGTGGTCGCGCCGGCTCGGCCTCGACGAGCAGACCGGCATCGACCTTCCCGGCGAGTTCGGCGGCCTCGTGCCCGACCGTGAGTGGCGCCAGCGCGTGGGGGAGGAGGAGCGGAAGTGCCGTGAGCGCCGGGACGTCGCGAGCTGCGGGATCTCGGACATGCGGCCGTGGACGTTCGGCGACAACATGAACCTCGCGATCGGCCAGGGCGACCTCCAGGCGACCCCGCTCCAGATGGCGGTCGCCTATGCGGCGATCCAGAACGGCGGCGAGATCGTCACGCCGCATCTCGCCGGGCGCGTCGAGGACGACCGCGGCCGGCCGATCCAGAGCCTCGAGGCGCCCGCCGCCCGCGAGATCGACATGCCCGAGGAGCACCGTCAGGCGATCGTCGACGGCCTGCGCCAAGCGGCGAGCGAGCCGGGCGGCACGAGCGCCGACGTCTTCGCGGGCTGGCCACACGGGCGCTTCCCCGTCCACGGCAAGACGGGCACCGCGATCGTCAAGAACGCCCAGGGCACCTTCGAGCAGTCCTGGTACGCCTCGTTCGTCCCGCACAAGACGCGTCCGGTCGTCGTCGTCGCGACGGTCGAGAAGGGCGGGTACGGCGCAGAGGCGGCCGCCCCGCTCGTGCGGCAGATCCTCGAGAAGTTCTACTTCGGCTCGGTGGGCGAGTTCACTGCCGGGGACTCGACGACGACCTGACGATGAGCACGACGACGCCCATCCGCAGCTCGTCCGACGTCGCGCCCTCCGCGAAGCCGCGGCCGCTCGCGCTCTCGCTGCCCTTCGACCCGGTCCTCGCGCTCGCCGTCATCGGCCTCTGCATCTGGTCGCTCATGGCGGTCGGCGCCGCGACCGAGGGCGACAACCTCAGCGATCCCGACTTCTTCGTGAAGCGGCAGGCCGCCTACTTCGTCGTCGGGGCGATCTTCGCGATCGTGCTGAGCCGCGTCGACTACACGCGCCTGCGGGAGCTGAAGTTCGGCCTCTACGGGTCGCTCATCGCGATCATCCTGCTCGTCTTCGCGTTCGGGACCGTGACCCGCGGCTCCCGTCTCGCGATCCAGCTCCCCTTCTTCAGCTTCCAATCGTCCGAGCTCGGGAAGGTCCTGCTCATCCTCGCGCTGTCCGCGTTCGTCGTGGACCGCGCGCGGCGCCTGCAGGACCGCGAGACGACCGCGCGGATCATGCTCCTCACCCTGATCCCCGCCGGCCTCGTCATCGCTCAGGATCTCGGGACCGGACTCGTGTACATCGCGGTCGGGCTCACGGTGCTGTTCGTCGCCGGTACCCCTGGCCGCCACTTCGCGGCGCTGCTCGCTCTCGCGGGCACGTCGGTCGCCCTCGTCCTCGTCGCCGCTCCGGCGATGGGGGTCGATGTGCTCGAGGGCTACCAGAAAGAGCGTCTCACCTCGTTCCTCAATCCCTCGGACGACCCGTCCGACGCCGGCTACCAGCAGAACCAGTCGCGGATCGCGATCGGCTCGGGCGAGAAGACCGGCCGAGGCGACTCCTCGACGCAGTCGACCCTGCGCTTCCTCCCGGAGGACCACACCGACTTCGTCTTCGCGACGGTCGGTGAGCGCTGGGGCTTCGTCGGCGCCGGGTTCGTCCTCTCGTTGTACGCGCTGCTCGCGTGGCGCGCCGTCCGCATCATCACCGTGGCGAAGAACCTGCTCGGCGCGCTCATCGCCGGAGGCATCCTCGCGATGTTCCTCACCCAGGTCTTCGTCAACGTCGGCATGAACGTGGGGATCATGCCGATCACCGGGATCCCCCTCCCGCTCATGACCTACGGGGGATCCTCCGTCCTTTCCACCTTCCTGGCCATCGGCCTCCTGCAGTCGATCTACGCGCAAGGGCGCGCGGCATCGGCGATGAAGGGCCGGGTGCTGGGCTTCTGACCGGACGCGCCGACATGCTCTGGCGGTCCGAGGAAGGAATCCGATCCTGTGAAGAAGCAAGTGCTCGTCAGCGTCGACCGGGGGGAGACCCGCGTCGCGCTGATGGAGTCGACCAACGGCGGCGGTGACCCCGCCAAGACCTCCGGCGGCGGACGCCGCCGCAAGGGCGGCAAGGGGAACGACCCCGCCGCCGGCTACCGCGTCGCCGAGCTGTACTTCGAGCGTCGCTCGAACCGCTCGATCGTCGGCAACATCTACAAGGGGCGCGTCGACAACGTGCTCGCCGGGCTCGAGGCCGCGTTCATCGACATCGGCCTCGAGAAGAACGGCTTCCTCCACGTCGACGAGATCGTCCTCCCGGGCGTCGAGGTCCCGCGGCGCGGCCGCGGGAAGGACGGTGACGGCAAGAAGATCACCGACCTCCTCAAGCCCGGCATGGAGATCGTCGTCCAGGTCGTCAAGGACCCCCTGAAGACGAAGGGCGCCCGCCTCTCGATGGACCTCACCGTCGCCGGGCGCTACATGGTCTACACGCCCACGGGCGAGGGGGTCGGCGTCTCGAAGCGGCTGGAGGACAAGGAGCGCGAGCGGCTGCGCAAGGAGGCGAAGGGCCTCGATCTCCACGGCGGCGGGGCGATCGTCCGCACCGCGGCTCACGGGGCGACGCGCAAGGACTTCGAGCGCGAGCTGCAGTACCTCTTCAAGCTCCACGAGGTCCTGCAGGACCGCGTCGACAAAACCCCCGCGCCGGGCCTCGTCTTCCAGGAGGCCGACCTGTCGGTCCGCGTCGTGCGCGACATCTTCAGCCAGCACTTCGAGCGCGCGGTCGTCGACGACGAGAAGCAGTACCAGCGCCTCGTCTCGTTCTTCACCCGCACCGCCCCCGAGCTCGTCGATCGCGTCGAGCTCTACCAGGAGTCGCAGCCGCTCATGGAGCGCTACGGCGTCGACGAGGTGATCGAGGGTCTCTTCTCGAAGCGCGTCGATCTCCCGTCGGGCGGCTACCTCATGATCGACTACGCCGAGGCGCTGACGGTCATCGACGTCAACTCCGGCTCCTACGTCGGCCGCGGCAAGCAGGCCCGGCTCGAGGACGTCATCACGAAGACGAACCTCGAGGCCGCCGAGGAGGTCGTCAACCAGCTCCGGCTGCGCGACATCGGCGGCATCATCGTCATCGACTTCATCGACATGGCGCGTGCGAAGAACCGCGACGCCGTGCTGAAGTCGCTGCGCAAGGCGCTCGACGAGGACCGGACGAAGACCTTCACCGCCGAGATCTCGAAGCTCGGCCTCGTCGAGATGACGCGCCAGAACGTCACCGAGGGCGTGCGCGAGATCATCAGCCGTCCGTGCCCGACGTGCCACGGCGACGGAGTCGTCCCCTCCGAGGAGACGATCGCGATCAACGTCGACCGCCAGCTCCGCGAGCTCGCGTCGCGGGCACCGCGCGGCGTCGAGGCGTTCCTCGTCCAGCTCAACCCGAAGGTGACGGCCGAGTTCACCGGCGGCGGCGGCCGCGCGCTGCACTGGCTCGAGGAGGAGACCGGCAAGGTCTTCTTCTTCGAGGGGACGGAGGGCCTGCCGCTCGACCACTTCAAGGTGACGATGGAGGCCTCGGTGAAGGAGGTCGCCGAGCGCGCCGTGCCGTTCAAGGAAGGCGACGAGGTGCTCGTCCAGATCATCGAGCCGCACATGTACGACGCCGATGCGGCGGTCGCGAAGATCGACGGCTACATCGTGTCCATCTCGGGCGCGGGCCGGCTCGTCGGCGAGAAGCGGCTCGTGAGAATCCAGGAGGCGGGGCGGACCTCGGCGACGGCGGTGCTCGCCGACGGCGGCCCCTCCGACTCCTCGGAGGGCGGCTCCGGCGACGATGCCGTAGAATCGAAGCCTCGGCGCCGTGGCCGCAGAGGCGGGCGGCGCCGTTCCGCTGCCAAGGCGGCGGAAGCGACCTCGTCGGAGTAAGGCCTGATCATGTACGCAGTCGTGAAGACCGGTGGAAAGCAGTATCGCGTCGAGGAGGGGCAGACGCTCGTCGTCGAGCGCCTCAAGGGCGACGTCGGCGATGCCGTCGCGCTCGATCCCGTCCTCCTCGCCGGTGACGACCCGGTGTTCGACGCGAAGGGGCTCGAGGGCGTCTCGGTGCAGGCGAAGATCGTCGAGCATCTGCGCGGCCCGAAGCTCCGCGTCTTCAAGTTCAAGCCGAAGAGCGGCTACAAGCGGCGCACCGGCCACCGCCAGGAGCTCACCCGCATCGAGGTCACGACGATCGGCAAGAAGGGCTAGGACTCAGAGATGGCACACAAGAAGGGCCTCGGCTCCTCCCGCAACGGGCGCGACTCCAACGCGAAGCGCCTCGGCGTCAAGGTGTTCGCCGGCCAGACCGTCACCGGCGGCGAGATCATCGTGCGCCAGCGCGGCAGCCGCTTCCGCGCCGGCGAGGGCGTCGGCATGGGCAAGGACGACACGCTCTACGCCCGTGCCGCGGGCACGGTCGAGTTCACGACCGGCCGCCGCGGGCGCGTCGTGAACGTCGTCCCCGACGGCGCCGCCGCCGAGTAGCACCCGGATGTCGCCGCTCGCCGTCGCTCGCGTCATGGCCGCCGGTCGCGTCGCGATCGGCGTCGGGCTCATGACCGCACCCGCGGCCTTCAGCCGCGGGTGGATCGGCGAGACCGCCGACACGCCGTCGGGCGAGGTCGCGATGCGCGCGCTCGGCGTGCGCGACGCGATCCTCGGAGCGATCACCTTCCACACCCTCTCGCACCCCGAGGTCGGCCCCCGCTGGGTCGCGACGTGCGCCGTCGCGGATGCCGTCGACTGCGGTGCGACCCTCACCGCCCGCCGCGGCCTCCCCGCCCAGGCGGCCGGCGTCATCGCCCTCGCGGGCGGCAGCGCCATCGCCGGCGCTGTCCTCTCGCGCGCGCTGAAGTCCGCCTGAGCGCAGGACGCGGCGCCGCGGCGTGCCCGGCGTGCATGCGCGGCGCCTGCGTGCGCCAAGGCGGGCGGGGGGGTCGAATCGAACGCGCGTTGAATTGACCCCCTCTGTGGGGGCGAATCGAACGCGCGTTGTTTTCGCCCCCGGAGGCGTGGGGGGCGAATCGAACGCGCGTCGAGTTGACGCCCTCTGTGGGGGCGAATCGAACGCGCGTTGAGTTGACGCCCTCTGTGGGGGCGAATCGAACGCGCGTTGATTTCGCCCGCCCGACCGCTACAGCGGCTGGGCCGTCGGGCGGATGAGCAGCTCGTTGACGTCGACGTGCGGCGGCTGCGAGACCGCGTACATCACGGCGTTCGCGATGTCCTCGGGGCGGAGGGCCTCGATCGAGGGCTTCGACTCGAAGAACGGGGTGTCGACCATGCCGGGCTCGACGAGCGTCACGCGCGCCCCCGTCCCGTCGAGCTCCTGGCGCAGCGACTCGCCCATGCCGGTGACCGCCCACTTCGTCGAGCTGTAGAGGCTCCCCGCGAGGGCGCGGCGGCCGGCGACCGAGCCGGTGAGGAGGAAGTGCCCCTTCGTCTCGACGACCGCGTCGATCGTCGCGCGGATCGTCAGCGCGACGCCGTAGACGTTCGTGAGGACCATCGAGCGCCAGTGCTCCGGCGTCTCCTCGCGGAAGCCGCGCTTCGCTCCGAACCCGGCGTTCGCGAAGACGACGTCGATGCGACCGAAGGCGTCCATCGCGCGCGCGGCGAGCGCCTCCACCTCCGGCCACTCGCACACGTCGCACGGGACGGCGATCGCCTGGTCGCCGAGCTCGTCGACCAGCGCGTCGAGCTTGTTGGCCGAGCGCGCGGCGAGGACGAGGCGGTAGCCGGCGCGGGCGGCGGCGCGCGCGGTCTCCGCGCCGATGCCCGTGCTCGCGCCGGTGATGAGGAAGACCTTCTCGGAGCTCATGGGGGCCTTTCGTCGGGACGTGACACGATGGACGCGGGCTGAACCGCGTCCCACGCGATCCTTCCCACTTCACGCTCTCCCATGCTGTACGACAAAGCCCGCATCCACGTCCACGCCGGTGATGGCGGCAACGGCTGCATGAGCTTCCGCCGCGAGGCCCACGTCCCCAAGGGCGGCCCGGACGGCGGCGACGGCGGCACCGGGGGCGACGTCGTGCTCGTCGGCGACGACTCGCTGCGCGATCTCCAGTCCTTCAAGCGCCGCGCCCACTACACGGCGCCGCGGGGCCGCCACGGCGAGGGGTCGCAGCGCGAGGGCGCGGACGGGGACGACCTCGTCGTCGGGGTCCCGCCCGGCACCGTCGTCACCCTCGCCGACGGCACGGTGCACGACATCGTCGCCCCCGGGCAGCGGGTCGTCGTCGCCCGCGGCGGCAGCGGCGGCCGGGGCAACCGCCGCTTCGTCTCGTCGACCCGCCGGGCGCCGCGGTTCGCCGAGCGGGGGCTCCCCGGCCAGGACGCGTGGATCGACCTGCAGCTCAAGCTCCTCGCCGACGTCGGTTTCGTCGGCCTGCCCAACGCGGGCAAGAGCTCGCTGCTCGGCGTGATGACGCGCGCCGCGCCGAAGGTCGGCGCCTACCCGTTCACGACCCTCGAGCCGGTCCTCGGGACGCTCGAGGGAGAGGACCGCCAGCTCATCCTCGCCGACATCCCGGGTCTCATCGAGGGCGCGAGCGAGGGAGCGGGCCTCGGCCACGACTTCCTCGCGCACGTCGAGCGCACCCAGCTCCTCGTCCACGTCCTCGACCTCGCGCCGCTCGACGGCTCCTCGCCGGAGGACAACTACGCGACGATCGAGCGCGAGCTCGCCCTCCACGACCAGCGGCTCGCCCGTCTCCCGCGCGTCCTCGCGCTCTCGAAGGCCGATCTCGTCCCGCCGGAGGAGGCGGAGCTCGCCGCCGAGGTGTGGCGTGAGCGCTTCGCCGAGTCCCTTCCCGAGCTCGAGGACTGGGAGACCCGCGACCCGCTCGCGGTGACGCCGGTCATCGTCACCTCCTCCGCGACGCACGAGGGGATCGACGAGCTCGCGCGGGAGCTCGTGCGCCGGGTCCCGGTGCGCGAGCCCGAGGACGCGGTGCTCGCCGAGGCGGGCGTCGCGATCGAGGGCGAGGAGCTCGCCGAGCACCGCGTCTTCCGCCCGGCGGCCGGAAAGGGCTTCCGCGTCGAGCGCCACGAGGACGGGACGTGGGTCGTCACCGGCGAGAGCGTCGACCGGCTCATCGCGCGTCACGACCTCGAGAACGACGACGCGCTCTCGTTCGTCGAGGGCCGGCTCCAGCGCATGGGCGTCATCCGCGCGCTCGAGGAGCAGGGCTTCGAGCCCGGCGACGACGTCGAGATCGGCGGCATCGTCTTCGAGCTCGATCCGGGATAGCCTCCCCGGCCGCCCATGGCCCGTGTCGTCGTCAAGCTCGGCTCCAGCGTCGTCGCCTCCGACGACGGAGCGCTGCGCGGGGAGGTCCTCGAGCGGATCTGCCTCGCGCTCGCCGCCCGCCATCGCGCCGGCGACGACGTCGTCCTCGTGACGAGCGGCGCGATCGCGCGCGGGATGCGCGTGATGGAGCTGCCGGCGCGCCCCACCGCGATCGAGGACCTCCAGGCGGCGAGCGCCGTCGGGCAGGGCAAGCTCTACCGCGTCTACGACGAGCTGCTGCGCGCCCACGGGGTGACGAGCGCCCAGGTGCTGCTCACGTTCTTCGACATGAGCGCGCGCGGCCACTACCTCAACGCCCGCCGCACGCTGAGCCGGCTGCTGGACTGGCGCGTCGTGCCGGTCATCAACGAGAACGACACGACGACGACCGACGAGATCAGCTTCGGCGACAACGACTTCCTCGCCGCGCAGGTCGCCGTCCTCGTCGGCGCGAGCCGGCTCGTCCTCTGCAGCGACATCGACGGGCTGTTCACGGCGAATCCGCGCACCGACCCGTCGGCCGAGCTCGTCCGCGAGGTCTCGTCGTTCGACGCGCTCGAGGCGCTCGACATCGGCCACGCGACCTCGCCGCTCGGGTCGGGCGGGATGCGCTCGAAGGTCGTCGCCGCCGAGATGGCGACGGCCGCCGGGATCGACGCGACGATCTGCAACGGCATCCGCGAGGGCGCAGTCGAAGCCGTCCTCGCCGGCGAGGCGGAGGGGACGCGCTTCCCGGCGGGTGCGGCCCGCTACTCGTCGTTCAAGCTCTGGCTGAAGTACGCCAAGCCCTCCCGCGGGGTCGTCGTCGTCGACGCGGGCGCCGCTCGCGCCCTGCGTGAGGGGTCGGCGAGCCTGCTCCCCGTGGGCGTCGTCGAGGTGCGCGGCCGGTTCGACGCCGGTGACGCCGTCGAGATCGCGACCGAGGACGGGTCCCCGGTCGGCAAGGGCATCTCGAGCTTCGCGGCCGCCGAGCTCGCCGCCGTGCGCGGCATGAAGGGCGCCGCGGTCCGCGAGCGGCTCGGCGGCGCGACGGACGAGGCGGTCCACCGGGACTACCTCGTCCTCGCCTGACGCAGGGAGCGAGATCGACGCGCGTTCGATTCGCCCCCTATGTGGGAGCGAGATCAACGCGCGTTCGATTCGCCCCCTATGTGGGAGCGAAATCGACGCGCGTTCGATTCGCCCCCTATGTGGGAGCGAGATCAACGCGCGTTCGATTCGCCCCCCGCCCCGCCCCCCTGCCGCCGGGCCTCGCAGACGCCCGACGCGATGGCTGGACTACCCTTCGGCCATGGCCACGACGACGACGAGCGCCACCGACGTCTGCCTGCGCGCGCGTGAGGCGGCGCAGGCCCTGGCGGCGACGGACACGGCGACGAAGGACCGCGCGCTCCACGCGATCGCCGACGCCCTCGAGTCGCGCACCTCCGAGATCCTCGAGGCGAACGCACGCGACATGGACGCCGGCCGCGAGGCGGGGCTCGACGCCGCGCTGCTCGACCGTCTCCTCCTCACGCCGGAGCGCATCGGCGTCATCGCCGCGCAGGTCCGCGACATCGCCGCGCTCCCCGATCCGGTGGGGGAGGTCGTCGAGGGCAAGCGCCTGCCGAACGGGCTCGACGTCCGCAAGGTCCGGGTCCCGCTCGGGGTCATCGCGGTCGTCTACGAGGCGCGCCCGAACGTCACGATCGACGCGGCGGCGCTCTGCGTGAAGAGCGGCAACGCGATCGTCCTGCGCGGCTCGTCGTCGGCGACGCACTCGAACGCGATCCTCTCGGAGGTCGCCTCGGCGGCCGCGGAGGCCGCCGGACTTCCCGCGGGCACGATCGGCCTCGTCGCCGGAGGCGGCCGCGAGGAGCTCGCCGAGCTCGCGACGCAGTCGGGCGTCGTCGACCTCATCATCCCGCGCGGGGGCGAGGGCCTGAAGAACGCGCTCAAGGGCGTCGCCACGGTGCCGGTCATCTACGCCGCGTCGGGCAACTGCCACGTGTTCGTCGACGCCTCGGCCGACCTCGACACCGCCGAGGCGATCGTCCTCAACGCGAAGACGCAGCGCCCCGGGGTCTGCAACGCCGCGGAGACGGTGCTCGTCCACTCGGGGATCGCCGCCGAGCTGCTGCCGCGCCTGCTGCGGTCGCTCGCGGCGGCGGGCGTCGAGCTGCGGGTCGACGGCCGGACGCGCGCGCTCGCCGGCGCGGACCTCGCCGGCGGCCTCCTCGACGCGACCGACGAGGACTGGCATACCGAGTTCCTCGCGCTCGTCCTCGCGGTCGGCGTCGTCGACTCCGTCGAGGAGGCGATCGCGCACATCGCCGAGCACGGCTCGGGCCACTCGGAGGCGATCGTCACGCGGGACACGAGGTCCGCCCGGCGCTTCGAGCTGGGCGTCGACGCGGCGTGCGTCTACGTGAACGCATCGACGCGCTTCACCGACGGGGGCGAGTTCGGCATGGGCGCCGAGATCGGCAACTCGACCCAGAAGCTGCATGCGCGCGGCCCGATCGGGCTCCGCGAGCTCTGCACCTTCAAGTACGTCGTCGTCGGCGACGGCCACGTCCGCCCCTGACGCCCGCGGGCGTCGGAGAGACGGCGGTGCAGCGGGTCGGGATCCTCGGGGGGACGTTCAACCCCCCGCACGTCGGTCACCTCGTCTGCGCCCAGGAGGCGCTCGGCGAGCTGGGACTCGAGCGCGTCGACCTCATCCCGGTCCATCTGCCGCCGCACAAGGTCGCGCTCAACGATCCCGGCCCCGAGGCGCGGCTCGAGCTCTGCCGCGCGGCGATCGGCGACGATCCGCGCCTCGCGGTGAGCGACATCGAGGTGCGCCGGGGCGGCCCGTCCTTCACCGTCGCTACCCTGAGGGAGATCCATGAGACGAGACCCGAGGACGAGCTGACGTTCATCGTGGGCGGCGATACGGCGCAGAGCCTGCCCACGTGGCGCGAGCCGGAATCGGTGCTCGAGCTGGCGACGATCGCCGTCGCCGAGCGCGAGGGCGTGAAGCGGGCCGACATCCGCGAGCGTCTGGCGGGGCTGCGCGGGGCCGAGGACCGCGTCGTCTTCTTCGACATGCCGCGCCTCGACCTCTCGTCCTCGCTCATCCGTCGCCGCGTCGCCGAGGGGCGCTCGATCCGCCACCTCGTCCCGGATCCCGTTGCCGCGCTCATCGAGGAGCGCGGCTACTACAGCGACGCGACGCGCCCGTCCCCCGAGGAGGAAGATTGACCCGAGTCATGTCCGAGACGACCCCCAGCGCGCACGACGACGCGCCCGACCCCGTCGCGCTCGTCGAGCGCATCGCGGGCTTCGCCGCCGACAAGAAGGCGATGGACGTCGTCGCGCTCGACCTCCGCGGGTCGAGCGGCTTCACCGACGCGTTCGTCGTGTGCTCCGGCAACACCGAGCGCCAGGCGAAGGCGATCCACGACGCGATCCACTTCGGCCTCAAGAAGGAGCTCGACATGCTCCCCCGGCGGGTCGAGGGCGCGACCGAGGCACGCTGGATCCTCATGGACTACGCGGACGTCGTCGTCCACATCTTCACCCCGGAGACGCGCGACTACTACCGGCTCGAGCAGCTGTGGGGGGACGTCCCGCGCATCGACCTCGACCCGGCGCTGCTGGGAACCGCGCCCTCGGCCGACGCGGAGGCGTAGCCTCACGGCGCGTGCGCGCCGCCCGTCCACGCCTCCCGAGCGTCGTCCTCGCCGTCCTCGCCGCCGCCGCTCTCGCGGGCTGCGAGGAGGGTCGCCCGTTCCCGCCCGATGAGGGCACGTCTCCCGCGGCGCGCGGCGAGGCGTCCCCGGCGCCGCCCGGGCAGGCGGGTGAGCGCGGCGAGGGGTCGGCGAGCGGCGAGCCCGCCGACGCCGCGGGCGGATCGGAGGGCGGAGGCCGTCTCGAGCTCCGGCCGGTCGGGCGCTTCGACCAGCCGCTCGCCCTCGTCCAGCCCCCGGACGATTCGCGCCGCCTCTTCGTCGTCGAGAAGACCGGGCGGATCCGGGTGGTGCGGGGCGGGAAGAAGCTGAAGCGGCCCTTCCTCAGCCTGCGCGGGAAGGTCTCGGGCGCGACCGAGCAGGGCCTCCTCGGGCTGGCGTTCGCGCCGTCCTACCGGCGGACGCGCCTCTTCTACATCGCGTTCACCGACCGCGCGGGCGACTTGCGCATCGAGGAGTGGAGGCGCTCGAAGCGCTCCCCGGACCGCGCCGACAAGGGCACCCGGAGGCTCGTCCTCGAGATCCCGCAGCCGCGCGACACGCACAACGGCGGCAACCTCGTCTTCGGGCCCGACGGGCTCCTCTACATCGGGGTCGGGGACGGGGGAGGGCCGGGCGATCCGCGGCGCGCCGCCCAGGACCGCTCGACCCTCTACGGGACGATCCTCCGGATCGACCCCCGGAGAACGACCCGCCCACCCCGGCGGCCCTACCGCGTCCCGACGACGAACCCGTTCGTCCGGCTGAAGGGCGCGCGCGACGAGATCTACGCCTACGGGCTGCGCAACCCGTGGCGCTTCTCCTTCGATCGCGAGACGGGGGCCTTCGTCGCCGGTGACGTGGGCCAGGAGGGCTGGGAGGAGCTCGACTACCGGCCGCGCGGTCGCCTGAAGGGCGCGAACTTCGGCTGGAGCGCCTTCGAGGGCAACAGCCGCTTCAACCGCGACGTGAGCGTCCCGAAGGACCACGTGCCGCCGATGCACACCTACACCCGCGACCGCGGCTGCTCGGTCATCGGCGGCCCGGTCGTGCGCGACCCCGGCCTCCCGAGCCTCGAGGGACGCATGCTCTACAGCGACTTCTGCAGCGGCGAGATCGCGAGCATCGTCCCGAAGGCCCCGCGCGGCCGGCTGCCGCGCCGCGAGGGCCTGCAGGTCCCGCTCCTCTCGTCGTTCGGCGAGGACGGCCGCGGGCGCATCTACGCGATCTCGCTCGAGGGCGCGGTGTCGCGGCTGGCGGAGAAGTAGGACGGCGTCCCGAGAACGCCGAAGGCCGCCCGGATCAGGCGGCCTTCGGAGGAGTGGAGCTAGCCGGGCTCGAACCGGCGACCTCTTGCATGCCATGCAAGCGCTCTCCCAGCTGAGCTATAGCCCCGGAGAACTCGAACTGCTCAGCCATCCTAACACCGCGGAGCGCGTCGTTCCCCTGACGCCGTGCGACTCGACCGTTCGTCGAACCGGCGACGCTCCGCGTCGTCGATCCTCCACACGTCGATCGGACGCGCGACGTGTGGAGGTCTGGCGACGCGGGGCGTCGTCGGAACGCCACACGTCCGCTCCCTCGACGCCGGGCGCTACCGCCGGCGCCGGTGCCGCTGCGGGACGTACTCCCGCGAGAACTCCGGGATCTCGATCTCCGCGTCGGGGAGGTCGGCGGCGCTCGGGCCGGGAGCGGGCGAGGCGCGCCGGCGCGGCGGGCGCGGCTGGCGGGGCTGCAGGAAGGACGGGACCTCGGGCTCGTCGTCGCGGCCCCGCGGCTCGTCGCCGGCCGGCGCCCCGCGGCTCACGCGCGGCTCGCGGTCGGCCGGGGAGCGGGGCGGCGAGGCCTCCGGCCCGGCGACGGCCTCGATCTGGGCGAGCATCCCGCGGTGCGCCTTCTGGACGTCGCGGAGGATCGTCTGGGCGTTGCGCTTCAGCGAGCCGCCTAGCGCCTCGAGATCGCCGCTCACCTTCGTGCCGCGCTCCTGGACGTCCTTCGCGACGGCGCGCGCGTCGGCGAGCGTCCGGCGCGCGTCCTCGCGGCCGGCCGCGCGGGTCGAGTCGGCCTCGGCCTTCGCCTCGCCGACGATGCGGTGGGCCTCGGCCCGTGCCTGCTCGAGGATCTCCTCGGCCTCGGTCTCCGCGGCGCGGACGCGGTTGTCGGCGGCCCGGTCGGCCTCCGCGATCCGCTCCTTGACGCGCGCCTCGGTGCGGTCCCGGATCTCGGCCGCGGAGCGCTCCGCGGTGTCGATGATGTGCTGGACGCGGTCCGAGAGCTGGAGGACCTCCGGGTGCACGGCCGGCGCGGGCACGACCGGGGGCGGCGCGTCCGCCGTGTCGGGGGCCGTCGCCTCCGGGAGGGGCATCGGCTCAGGCTCCGGCTCCGGCTGGGGATCCGGCGCGTACTCGTCGTACTCGGCCATCCCCTGAAGGGTACGGACGCGCTAGAGGAGGTCCCGCAAGAACGCCACCATCGTCCGGTTGAGAAGCGTCGCCCGCTCCCACTGGAGGAAGTGCCCCGCCCGCGGGACGACGAACGGGCCGACGAGGTCCCGGAAGGCGACCTCGCAGCGATCCGGGAAGTCGCGGTACATGACGTGGTCGTCGGGCCCGTAGAGGGCCAGGGTGGGGACGTCGGAGACGTCGAAGAACCGCGGAGCCTCCGAGAGCGGGATCGTGCCCTGCGCGCTCTCGTAGTTCCCGAACCCCGCGCGCAGCCGGTCGGCGTCCGCGAACGGCTCGGTCATGAAGTCGACGGCGTCGCGCGTGAAGGCCCCCGGGGTCGCCCAGAACCTCGAGCCGTAGAACTGCGCGACGTACCGCCGCCGCTTCTCGGCGGTGTCGAGCTCGGCGGCGAGCGCGTCCGCGTCGCGGCCCTGGCGGACGTAGTAGTCGGCCGCCATGCGCACCTCGGCGGACGGCGAGACGTCGATCCCGGCCTCCTCGTACTGCTCCGGGAGGATCGGGAGGATGCAGTTGAAGAGGACCTGACGCACGACGAACCCCTCGAACCGCAGGCCGAGGTCGTAGATGACCCCGCCGCCGAGGTCGCCGCCCGCCGCCGCGCAGCGCTCGTGCCCGAGGACGTCGTGGACGAGCGCGTGCAGGTCCCGCGCGTGGGCGGCGAGGTCGTGGTGGCCGTCCGCGGGGATCCCGCTGTCCCCGAAGCCACGCAGGTCGGGCACGATCACCTCGAAGCCCGCGGCGGCGAGCGGCGCGACGTTGCGCCACCAGATGCGCTTCGTCTCCGGCCAGCCGTGGACGAGGAGCACCGCGGGTCCCGACCCCGCCGGAGGCCGCACGTGGAGGTGGGCGAGCTCGACGCCGGGGCGGACCTCGGCGCGGTGCACGGCGAAGGCGTCGGGGGCGAGGTCGGAGGACACGGTGACGACTCTATGCTTCGCCATCGCATGGAGCATCGATACGACCCCGGAAATGTCGAGCCGCGCTGGCAGGCGGTGTGGGAGTCCGAGCGCACGTGGGAGGTCCCCGACGACGTCGCGGGCGAGGACACGACCTACGTCCTCGAGATGCTCCCGTACCCGTCCGGCGAGCCGCACATCGGCCACCTCAAGGTCTACTCGGTCGGCGACGCGGTCGCGCACTTCCGCCGCCGCAACGGCATGCGGGTCCTGCACCCGATGGGCTACGACGCCTTCGGGCTCCCGGCGGAGAACCACGCGATCAAGACGGGCGTCCACCCGCGGGAGTCGACGGCGAAGGCGATCGCCGAGTTCCAGCGGCAGTTCCGCCAGTGGGGGATCTCGATCGACTGGTCGCGCGAGTTCGGGACGCACGAGCCCCGCTACTACCGCTGGACCCAGTGGATCTTCCTCCAGCTCTTCCAGAACGGGCTCGCGTACCGCAAGGACGCGGCCGTCAACTGGTGCCCGAACGACGCGACCGTCCTCGCGAACGAGCAGGTCGTCGACGGCCGCTGCGAGCGCTGCGGCGCCGAGGTCGAAGAGCGCCAGCTCGAGCAGTGGTTCTTCCGCATCACCGACTACGCGGACCGGCTGCTCGACGACCTCGGCACCATCGAGTGGCCGGAACACGTGAAGACCATGCAGAGGAACTGGATCGGGCGCTCGCGCGGCGCCGAGGTCCGCTTCCGCTGCGATGAGCTCGGGACCGACTACCCGGTCTTCACGACGCGTCCCGACACCCTCTTCGGCGCGACGTTCTTCGTCGTGGCGCCCGAGCACCCGGACGTGCTGCGCCTCGCGGAGGGCACGGAGCACGAGCAGGAGGTCCGCGCCTACGTCGAGGCGGCGGCGGCGAAGGCCGACGAGGAGCGCGAGCAGGCGGACCGCGAGAAGACGGGCGTCCCCCTCGGCCGGACGGTGACGAACCCCGTCAACGGCGAGCAGATCCCGATGTTCGTCGCCGACTACGTCCTCATGGGCTACGGGACCGGCGCGATCATGGCCGTCCCCGGGCACGACGAGCGCGACCACGCGTTCGCGACGAGGTTCGGGCTCGAGATCCGTCGTGTCGTCACGGGCCCGGAGGGCGAGGCCGGCCCGCTCGACGAGGAGCCCTACGTCGGCGACGGCGACATCGTCAACTCGCACCCCGACTTCGACGGCCGGCCGAACCGGGAGGCCCTGGAGGCGATCGTCGACTGGCTCGACCGCGAGGAGAAGGGGCACGCGTCGGTCAACTACCGGCTCCGCGACTGGCTCCTCTCGCGGCAGCGCTACTGGGGCTGCCCGATCCCGATCGTCCACTGCGAGGCGTGCGGGATCGTCCCCGTCCCCGAGAGCGACCTCCCGGTGCTCCTCCCCGACATCGAGGACTACGCGCCGAAGGGCCGCTCGCCGCTCGCGGCGGCGGAGGACTGGGTCGCGACGTCGTGCCCGTCGTGCGGCGGCGCGGCGCGGCGCGAGACGGACACGATGGACACCTTCGTCGACTCGTCGTGGTACTTCCTGCGCTACTGCGATGCGGGCAACGACGAGGCGGCGTGGGACCCCGAGATCGTGTCGCGCTGGATGCCCGTCGACCAGTACATCGGCGGCGTGGAGCACGCGATCCTCCACCTCATGTACGCCCGCTTCTTCTGCAAGGCGCTGGCGGACCTCGGTCACCTCGACGTGCAGGAGCCCTTCGCGAGCCTCTTCACCCAGGGGATGATCACGAAGGACGGCGCGAAGATGTCCAAGTCGAAGGGCAACGTCGTCTCGCCCGCGACGATCGTCGCCTCGCACGGCGCCGACACGGCGCGCTGCTACATCCTCTTCATCGGCCCGCCGGAGCACGACGCCGACTGGTCCGACGAGGGCGTCGAGGGCGTCCACCGCTTCCTCTCCCGGCTCTTCCGGCTCAGCGCGCACGCCGCCGAGCTGCCCGACGAGCCGGTCCCGACAGCGGTGGAGGGCGACGACCTCGCGCTCATGCGCAAGGCGCACTGGGCGATCGCGAAGGTGACCGACGACATGTCGAGCGGTCGGTTCGCGTTCAACACGGCCATCGCGGCGGTGATGGAGCTGACGAACGAGTGCTCGCGCGCGGTCAACGAGGCGGGCGTCGAGGTCTCGCCCGGCGTCCCGCGCTTCGCGCTCGCGACGGCGGCGTCGCTCGTCTTCCCGTTCGCGCCGCATCTCGGCGCCGAGGCCTACGAGCGGCTCACGGGCCGGCGGGTGTGGGAGGAGCCGTGGCCGGCCGCCGACGAGGCGTACCTCGAGGAGGACACGTTCGAGCTCGTCTGCCAGGTGATGGGGAAGGTCCGCGACCGGGTGCAGGTGCCGGCGAGCGCGAGCGAGGACGAGCTGAAGGAGGCCGCGAGGACGGCTCCGAACGTCGTCGCGCACATCGACGGCAAGACGATCGTGAAGGAGATCGTCGTGCCGGGGAAGCTCGTCAACATCGTCGTGCGATAGCTGCGCGGGATCTGCGCGCGATCTCCGCGATCGCGTGCTGAACCGTCACACCGACCGGCCTAGTCTCGGCCGGTGTGACGGACATCCCCCGCGGCCAGGTCGTCCTCTCCGCGCTCGCGGTCGCCGCCGTCGCCTTCCTCGGGGCGCGGGCGCTGCGGGCGCCGGTCGTCGGCGACCGCCAGATCCCGCCGCGGACGGCGACCGCGCCGGCGGCCACCGCGGCGCCCGACGGCGCGTCGTCCGGCCTGCGCGTCTCGCGCGCCGGCGGCGGCCGCGTCGTCGTCCACGTCGCGGGGGCCGTCCGCCGGCCCGGCGTCTACGCGCTGCGGGAGGGCGAGCGCGTCGCCGACGCCGTGGAGCGCGCGGGCGGAGCGCGGGGCGGAGCCGACCTCGACGCCGTCAACCTCGCCGCGATCGTCGCCGACGCGCAGCAGGTCGTCGTGCCGCGCCGCGGCGGCGGCGGGGCGTCCGGCGGCGGGGCGGGGCCCGGGGATGGGGCCGAGCAGCCGATCAACCTCAACACGGCGACGATCGAGCAGCTCGACGAGCTCGACGGCGTCGGTCCGGCGACGGCGCAGAAGATCATCGACGAGCGGACGCGGCGGGGCGGCTTCCGGTCCGTCGACGATCTCGCGGATGTGCCGGGCATCGGGCCGAAGCGCCTCGCGGCGATCCGCGCCCGCGTCGGGGTGTGAGACGCGCGCCGCGGATCGCCGTGGTGCGCGCTGCGCTCGCCGCCCATCCGCGGCACGTCGGCCTCGCCGCGCTCGTCGCCGGGCTCCTCGCCGGCCCGCACGCACCGGTCCTCGCCGCGGTCGCCGGTCTCGCCCTCGGTCTGGCGTCCGGGCGCAGGAGCCTCGCGACGCTCGCGCTCGTCGCCGCGCTCGCCGGCGCGGTGCTCGCGCAGGAGCGCCTCGCCGCGCTCGCCGCGACCGCGCTCGCCGCCGGCGAGCCGCACGACGTCAGCGTCGTCGCCACGCTGCTCGAGCCGGTGCGGACGGGCGCGAGCGGGACGCGCACCGCGATCGTCGACGTGCAGGGAGCGCCCGTGCTCCTGCGCCTGCCGCGTGACGGTTCCGCCGCCGCGGAGCTGCGCGGGCTCCGCGTCGGCCGGCTCCTCGCGGTGCGGGGCCGGCTCGAGCCGCCCGACCGCTACGCCGACCTCGTCCGGGCCGAGGCGACGCTGCGCGCCGATGTCGCGCGGCCCACCGGCGCGCGCCGCGGCGGCCTCACCGGGGCGGTCGACCGCGTCCGCGACCGCGCGCAGGACGCGCTCGCCGGCGCGCTGCGGCCCGCCGAGGCGGCGCTCCTGCGCGGGATGGTCCTCGGCGACGACTCGGCTCTCCCGGCCTCCGTGCGTGAGGACATGCGCGACGCCTCGCTCACCCACCTCGTCGCCGCCTCGGGCCAGAACGTCGTCCTGCTCTCGACGCTCGTGCTGCTCCTCGGCGGCGTGCTCGGCGTCCCGTGGCGCGGGCGGCTCGTCGCCGCGCTCGTCCTCGTCGCGCTCTACGTCCCGCTCGCGGGCGGGGGCCCGTCGATCCGCCGGGCCGGGGTGATGGGGGCCGCCGGGCTCGTCGCGATGCTCGCGGGCCGCCCGGCCTCGCGCTGGTACGCGCTGCTCCTCGCGGCGGCGGTGACGCTCGCCCTCGACCCGCGCGCGTCGGCCGACGTCGGGTGGCAGCTCTCGTTCGCCGCGGTGGTCGGGATCATGCTGCTCGCCCCGGCGACCCGTGACGGCCTCGTCCGCCGGGGCTGGCCCCGGCCGCTCGCGGAGGCGACCGCGATGACGGCGGCGGCCACCCTCGCGACGGCGCCGCTGCTCGCCCTCGTGTTCGGGGAGACGTCGCTCGTCTCGCTCCCGGCGAACGTGCTCGCGACGCCGCTCGTCGCCCCCGTCATGTGGCTCGGGGCGATCGCCGCGGCCGTCGGCCAGATCGACGTCGGGGCCGGCCGGCTCGTGGCCCAGCTCACGGCCGTGCCGCTCGCGCTCCTCGTCGCGCTCGCACGAGCCGCCGCGTCGGTGCCCGGGGCGACGGTCGGCCTTCCTTTCGCGCTCGTCGCCGGGCTCGCCGCTCTCGCGGCCGTCGCCGTCCGCGCGCGATCGTCGCGGAGGCCCGCCGCGTGGCTCGCGCTCGGGCTCGTCGCCGTCGGTCTCGCGACCGCCCCGCGACCTCCCTCCCGGCTCCCGGTCGCGGCCGGCGTGCGGATCGCCGCGCTCGACGTCGGGCAGGGCGACGCGATCCTCGTGCAGGACGGTCCCCGCGCCGTGCTCGTCGACACCGGGTCGGACGGCGCCGGGGTCGTCGGTGAGCTGCGCCGTCTCGGCGTCACGCGACTCGACGTCCTCGTCGCGACCCACGCCCAGGACGACCACATCGGCGCCGCCGACGAGGTCCTCTCCGCCTTCGCGGTCGATCTCGTCCTCGACGGCAGGGACGGCGTCGCCTCGGCCGACGGCGACCGGCTCGGGGCGGCGGCGGCCAGGGCCGGGGCGCGGCTGCTCCCGCCCGACGCGGGGCAGGAGCTGAGGCTCGGCGGACTCGTCCTGCGCGTCCTCTCGCCGCAGGCGCGAGGAGGACCGGCGATCGAGGGCGAGGACCCGAACGATCGCGCGATCGTCCTCCAGGTCGACGGGGGCGGGCTGCGCGCGCTGCTCACCGCCGACGCCGAGTCGCCGGTCCTCGCGGGGCTCGCGCTCCCGCGCGTCGACGTCCTCAAGGTCTCCCACCACGGCAGCGCGGACGACGGGCTCCCGGCGCTCCTCGCCCGCCTGCGGCCGCAGGTCGCGCTCGTGAGCGCGGGGCGGCGGAACCGGCACGGCCACCCGGCGCCGGGGACGGTCGCCGCGCTCGAGGCCGCGGTCCCCCTCGTGGCCCGGACGGACCGGGACGGGACCGTCGTCGTCGACGCGCCGGCCGGCGCGGTGCGGGTCCGCGCGCTCGGCTGAGCGCAGCCGCCGGAGCCGGCTCGCGGGGGCCGTCCGCGCCGGTCGGCGGAGCGCGGCGCAGCGCGTCCGTCCGCCGCGTCGCCGCGTATCCTCGGCCGCGTGAGCACGCCCGCCGCCGCGGCCTGGAAGGCCGCCTATCTCATCCACGGCGACGACCACGGCCGGGTGACGGAGCGCCGGGGCGGTCTGCGTGCCCGCGCCGAGGCGGAGGGCGGCGCCGTCGAGGTGCTCGAGGGCGATGCCGCCTCGCCCGAGTCCGTCGCGCAGGCCCTCTGCGCGATGACCTTCGCGACGGGCCGGCGCTTCGTCGTCGTCGACGGCGTCGAGCGCTGGAAGGACGCGGATCTCGAGCCCCTCGCGGGGGTGCTGCGCGACATGCCGCCCGAGACGACGGTCGCCTTCTTCGGGCGGGAGGACGGGCGTGCGAAGGTGCCTGCGGCGCTCGTGAAGGCCGTGAAGGCGGCCGGCGGCGTCACCAAGGCCGAGGCCGCCGTCAAGGGCAAGGGCCTCCCCGACTGGCTGCAGGGCGAGGCGCAGCGCCTCGGGATCGAGCTCGACCGGCCCGCCGCGCACCGGCTGGTCGCCGAGGTGGGGGAGCGCCAGCAGCGCCTCCTGCGCGAGCTCGAGAAGCTCGTCCTCTGCTACGGGACGGGCGCCCGCCTCTCGGAAGATCACGTCGTCGCGCTCGCCGCCCCGTCGGCGGAGACCCAGGTGTGGGGGCTCGTCGACGCGCTCGCGGCCCGCGACGAGCGGCGCGCGACGGCGGAGCTCCTGCGTCTCCGCGAGCACGGCGAGACGCTCCCGCGCCTGGTGCCGCTCATCGCGCGGCGCCTGCGCGACGTCCTCGCTCTCGCCGAGCGTCTCGAAGCCGGTGAGACTCCGGCGCAGCTGAAGTCGTCGTTCAAGGGCAGCCCGTACACGGCGGACCGCCGCATCAAGGAGGCGCGCGCCGCCGACCCGCAGCGCCTGCGCGACGCGCTCGTGGCGCTCGCCGACCTCGAGCTCGACAGCCGGGGGGCGTCGCCGCTCGACGACGACACCGACGCGCTGCGGGCGATCGCGCGGATCGCGGCGTAGGGCCGCCGGCTCGGCGGCGGGGCGGGCCGGCTCGCGGACGCCGACGGCTCGCTCTCTCGACGCCCGCGCGCGAGCTGCCCTGAGCCGCTCGCGCACGCGAAACGGCCCGCCGTGGGGCGGGCCGGAGAGACCGACGGGGGTGTCGGGGGCGCTACGCCGCCGGCGTGCCCTGCCGCGTGCGCGCGGCGCGGCTCTTCTTGCGGGCACCGGTGTTCTTGTGCAGGGCGCCGCGCTTCACCGCCTTGTCGATCATGCGGATGAGCTCGCGGTGCTCGGAGTCGGCGGTGGCGTCGTCACCGGCGGCGACGGCGGCCTCGAGGCGGCGGAAGTACGTCTTGATCGTCGTCGTGTAGCGACGGTTCTCGAGACGCTCACGCTCGGAGCGCAGGATGCGCTTCTTCTGCGAATGGATATTGGCCATGAGCGGCGGCGGATGATAGCGGGCCGTACCATCCCGCCGCGTGACGACCGCCCGGCAACCCGAGACCGTGCCCGAGGCGCAGGCCGAGCGCCCTGGTGGCGGCGGTCGGGCGATGGCGCTCAACACCGCGATCTTCAGCTTCCTCACCGGGCTCTCTCGTGTCGCGGGGCTCGGGCGCGAGATCGTCGCCTCGTCCTACTTCGGCACGAGCGGCGCGTTCTCGGCGTTCACGCTCGCCTTCCAGGTCCCGAACGTCATCCGCAGCCTCTTCGCCGACGCGGCGCTGAGCGCGGCCTTCGTCCCGGTCTTCACCGAGCTGCTCGAGAAGGGGCAGAAGCGGGAGGCGTTCCGGCTCGCCTCGACGCTCTTCTGGCTCGTCCTCGCGGTGCTCGGCTCGATCACCGCGTTCTTCATCGTCTTCGCGGGCGCGATCATGCCCGCGTTCACCGGCGCCGAGTTCGGGGCGGCGCTCGACGATCTCGTCGTCGGGCTCAGCCGGGTCCTCTTCCCGATCCTCGTGCTGCTCGGGGTCAACGGGCTCCTCATCGGGATCCTCAACGCCTACGACCGCTTCACGATCCAGGCGCTCTCGCCGCTCGTCTGGAACCTCGTCATCATCGCGATCCTCGTCGCGACGAAGCCCCTCTTCGAGGGCGACGACGAGCTCTACGCCTACGCGATCGGCATCCTCGTCGGGACCGCCGTGCAGGTCGCGATGGCGATCCCCCAGCTGCGGAGGCTCGGCTTCCGCATCGAGTTCCACGTCGACTGGCGGGACGAGCGGGTCCGGCAGGTGCTCCACCTCATGCTGCCGGTCTGCATCGGGCTGGGCCTCATCAACTTCAACCTCCTCATCAACTCGGTGCTCGGCGCGCTGGTGAGCGAGGAGGCGCCGCGCGCGATCGACGCGGCGTTCCGGATCTACATGCTGCCCCAGGGGATGTTCAGCGTGGCGGTCGCGACCGTCCTCTACCCGGCCCTCAGCCGCTTCGCCGCCCGCCGCGACCACGACGGCCTGCGCGACCTCATGGGCAGCGGCTTCCGGATGATCTTCCTGCTGCTCGTCCCGGCGGCGGCCGCGACGATCGCTCTCGCCGAGCCGATCACGCGTCTCGTCTACGAGCGCGGTGAGTTCGACGCGGGGTCCACCGAGCTCGTGGCGAGCGCGCTCTTCTGGTTCTCGTTCAGCCTGCCGTTCACCGGCGTCAACCTGCTCCTCACCCGCACGTTCTTCTCGCTCCAGCGGCCGTGGATGACCGCGGGTCTCGCGGCCGGCAACCTCGTCGTCAACATCGCGGTGAGCGCGGCCCTCTACGCGCCGCTCGGCATCCCGGGCATCGTCCTGGGCACCGTCGCGGGCAGCCTCTTCCTCACGATCGCGCAGTCGAAGGTCCTCGGCGGCATGCTCGGAGGGGCGTTCGACGTGAAGCGGACGACGGACGCGCTCGCGCGCATCCTCCTGGCGGCCGCGGCGTTCGGCCTCACCGCGTGGTTCGTCTGGTGGGGCCTCGACGACGTCGTCGGCCGGTCCCTCCTCGCCCAGATCGTCTCGGTGGGGACGGCCCTCACCGCCGCGGGGTGCGTCTACGCGGGGCTCGTCCTCCAGCTCCACGTCCCCGAGGCCCACCAGATCCGGCGGCTCGTCGGCGGGCGGCTCAACCGCGGCTGAGCGCCGCCATCCAGCCGGCGGCGTCCGCGAGGTCGAGCCCCGCCGCGCCGCCGGCGAGGAGCGCGCGCGACCCATCGGCCTCGGCACCCGCTTCCCGGGGGGCGACGACCGCGAGCGGGCGGCCCTGCGCGACGGCGAACCGCGCGGTGTGGAGGGCGCCTCCGTCGGACTCCGTCTCGGCGACGACGATCCCGAGGGCGAGCGCCGACTGGATCCGGTCCCGCGCGACGCGGCTCGCCGCGGTCGGGCGCGCGGCGCCGTCGTGCTCGGAGACGAGCGCGCCGCCGGAGGCGACGATGCGCTCCGCGAGCCCGGCGTCCGCCGCGGGCTCGAGCGCATCGAGGCCATCGGGCAGCACCGCGACGGTCGGGGTCCCCGCGGCGACGGCCTCGGCGTGCGCCGCCGCGTCGCAGCCGGGGGCCAGGCCGCTCACGACGACGAGACCCGCGGCCGCGGCCGTGCGCGCGAGCGCCGTGCTCGCGGCGATGCCCTCCGCGCTCGGCGCGCGTCCGCCGACGACCGCGACGGCCGGCCGCCCGAGCACCGCCGGGTCCCCGCGGACGGTGAGACGCGAGGGCGCGTCGGGGAGAGCGGAGAGCCGCGCGGGCCAGGCCTCGTCGCCGGGGCGGAGAATCATCGGACCCGCAGTCTCGCGGCCGGGAACGGGCCCGGCGCGCAGCCCTGCCATCCTTCACCGTCCGCATGGCCGACCAGCAGCACATCCGCAACTTCTCGATCATCGCCCACATCGACCACGGGAAGTCGACGCTCGCCGATCGCATCCTCGAGCTCACCGAGTCGGTCGACCCGCGGCTCATGCGCGACCAGCTGCTCGACTCGATGGACCTCGAGCGCGAGCGCGGCATCACGATCAAGAGCCAAGCCGTCCGCGTCTACTACAACGCCAAGGACGGGCAGAAGTACCAGCTGCACCTCATCGACACGCCCGGTCACGTCGACTTCACCTACGAGGTGTCCCGCTCGCTCGCGGCCTGCGAGGGCGCGCTCCTCGTCGTCGACGCCTCGCAGGGCGTCGAGGCGCAGACGCTCGCGAACACCTACCTCGCGCTCGACGCCGGCCTCGAGCTCATCCCGTGCCTCAACAAGATCGACCTCCCCGGCGCCGAGCCCGAGCGCGTGGGGGCGGAGGTCGCCGAGCTGCTCGGCGAGCCGGCCGAGTCGATCAAGCGCATCAGCGGCAAGACGGGGGAGGGCGTGCTCGACGTCCTCGAGGAGCTCGTCCAGAAGGTCCCGCCGCCGTCGGGCGACCCCCACGCCCCGCCGCGCGCCGCGATCTTCGACTCCGAGTTCGACCAGTACCGCGGGGTCATCGCCTACATCCGCGTCGTCGACGGCGTCCTGCGCAAGGGCGACGAGATCGTCGCGATGGCGACCGGCACCGAGGCCGAGATCCACGAGATCGGCTTCTTCACGCCCGCGATGGTCGCCGCCGACGAGCTCCGCGCCGGCGAGGTCGGCTTCCTCATCACCGGCATCAAGGACGTCACGAAGCTCGCCGTCGGCGACACGCTCACGTCGAAGCGCCACCGCGCGACCGAGCCGCTCCCCGGCTACCGCGAGGCGAAGCCGATGGTGTTCTGCGGCCTCTTCCCGCTCGAGGCCGACGACTACCCCGACCTCCGCGACGCGCTCGAGAAGCTCACGCTCAACGACGCCGCGCTGCAGTGGGAGCCCGAGACCTCCGACGCGCTCGGGTTCGGCTTCCGCTGCGGGTTCCTCGGGCTGCTGCACATGGACATCGTCCGCGAGCGGCTCGGCCGCGAGTACGACCTCGACCTCATGGCGACGATGCCGTCGGTCGGGTTCGAGGTGACGCTGACCAACGGCGACGAGATCGAGGTCCACGCGCCGAGCGACATGCCCGAGCCGGCGCGCATCGCCGAGATCCGCGAGCCGTACGTGAAGGCGTCGATCCTCACGCCGAAGGAGTACGTCGGCACGATCATGGAGCTCTGCCAGGACAAGCGCGGCGAGCACTCCGGCATGCACTACCTCAGCGCGGACCGCGTCCAGCTCGAGTACGACCTGCCGCTGAGCGAGATCGTCCTCGACTTCTTCGACCAGCTGAAGTCGCGCACGCGCGGCTACGCCTCGCTCGACTACGAGGTCGAGGGCATGCGGGCCTCCGAGCTCGTCCGCCTCGACGTCCTCCTCGCCGGCGACATCGTCGACGCGCTCTCGATGCTCGTCCACAAGGACAAGGCCTACGCCTTCGGCCGCACGCTCACCGAGAAGCTGCGCGAGAAGATCCCGCGCCAGCAGTACGACGTCCCGATCCAGGCGGCGATCGGCTCGCACATCGTCGCCCGCGAGACCGTGAAGGCCTTCCGCAAGGACGTCACCGCGAAGTGCTACGGCGGTGACATCTCGCGGAAGCGCAAGCTCCTCGAGAAGCAGAAGGAGGGCAAGCGGCGCATGAAGCAGGTCGGCCGCGTCGAGGTCCCCCAGGAGGCGTTCCTCGCGGTGCTCGAGCTCGGCGACTCGTCGGGCTCGTCGAAGTCGTAGCGGCCGGGCGCGGCCGCGGCTGGTGCAGTCAGCGTGGGTTCGTCGTCCGACGCCACGGGGGCGTATCGATCCGGGCGATGACGCACGGGGCTGGGGCGGTGCAGCGCTCGAAGTCCTCGTCGTCCGCTCGGGCGGCGAGCACGTAGGTCGCGCGGCGCGACCTCGCCATCGTCATCGGCGAGAGCGTCGAGTCCAGGCGGCCGTAGACGAGACGCGGCGTCGTGCGCGTCGGCCGTCCGCGGCGGACCTGATAGGTCTCGTGAAAGCACCTGAACGTCTCTCGCAGGAACCAGACGGAGCCGCCCACGACCGACGGCCGGGAGTAGCCCTGGTCGGCGAACTCGGAGGCGCAGACCTCGCCGTCGTACCCACCTCTGGCGAGGAGGGCCGACCGGCCGCTCGCCCGGCTCACCGCACGGATCTCCTGGCCGCCGCCGCCGGAGAGAGCCGCGACCCCCCAGCCGAAGGCGACGAACCGCTCCCCGAGGTCGAGGCCGTAGACGCGTCCACGCAGATTGCAGTCGTAGTCGTCCTGGGAGTCCTCGTCCGGGTCACACGACGCGATCCGACCGTGGCGCAGGCGGCGGAGCCGCTCGCCGCGCTCGGCGAGCATGATCTGGACGACCCGGTCGTCGGGCGAGAACAGGCGGGCGAACGCGATGTCGCCGTTCCACATCGAGGGGTGGCGGTCGCTCGCGCCGGGCGGCCGCAGGATGCCCGCGCCGCGCTCCCGTCCCGTCTCGAGATCGACGACCCGGATGCGGCAGTCCAGCGACTCCCGCGGCCCCGGGCCGGCGTCGGGCGGCACCGTCGCGCAGCGGGAGAACGTCGCGACGACGCGGCCGTCGGCGTCGGTGCCGAGGTCGAGGTCGAGGGCCCGCGGCGACGGAGCGATTCCGACCCGGCGGACGCGGCTGCCGCGCGCGACGGTGAGGTGCCACCCCGCGTCGTCCTTCACGCTCCAGCCGACCCAGCCGTCGTGCGCGGCGATCGGGGTGGGGTCCGCGACGAGGGCGATCGGGGTCGCGTCGACGTCGCTCGGGGCGGGCGAACCGGGACCGGCCGCGAGGCCGTGGCCGGCGGGTGCCAGCGCGACGAGAGCGGCGGCCGAGGCGAGGGCGGCAATGATGGCGTGGCGCACGAACACTGCTCCGGGTCGGGTGTCGGCTCAAACGCCCGAGGACGGGAGGAGTTGCGCCGCGCAGTCGCAGCTCTCAACGCGGACGCCAGCGCTTCGCGAGCGCGTCGAGGGGCGCGAGGTCGCGGAGGAGGTCCGCGCCGAGCGGGGTGAGGACGTAGCCGTCGTCGTCCTTCGCGACGAACCCCGCGTCGACGAGCTCGCGCAGGCGCTGCGAGAGGACGGAGGTCGACATGCCGTCCGCCTCGGCGCGCAGGGCGCCGAACGGGCGCGCCTCGCCGTCGCGCAGCTCCCAGAGGACGCGCAGCGCCCACCGCCGCCCGAGGAGGTCGAGGAGGGCCATGATCGGCCGGCCGGTCCGCGAGCCGCGTACGGGGGGCATGCGGCGGAGCCTATCCGACCGCAGTTCGAAAAACGAAGCGCACCGTGGTAGCGTCTGGACTGCTTCGGAATTCGAACCAAGAGGCCTTCTCGTGTCCGTCACCCGACCCGCGCCGCTCGACCCGCCGTTCGCCCCCGAGATCGAGTCGGCGCTCAGCCGCCTGATGGGCGGCGTCGACGCACCGTCGCTCGCTCTCTTCCGCACGATCGCCCACCATCCGCAGCTCCTCGACCGGTTCCGGCAGATCGGCTCGACGCTCCTCGGCCGGGGCACCCTCGCCCCCGACGAGCGCGAGACGCTCATCCACCGCACGACCGCGCGCTGCGGCGCCGCGTACGAGTGGGGCGTCCACGCGGCCGCGTTCGCACCCGCGCTCGGCCTCGGTGAGGGCTGGCTGCGGGCGACGTGGGAGAGCGACGCCGACGACCCCGCCTTCACGCCGCGGCAGGCGACGCTCGTCCGCGTCGCCGACTCCCTCCACGACACCGGCCGGCTCGACGACGACCTCGCCGCCGCGCTGGCCGACGGCTGGACCGACGCCGAGCAGGTCGAGGTCGTCTGCGTCGCCGGCTTCTACCACCTCGTCGCGTTCCTCTGCGGGGCGTTCGACCTCCCGACCGAGCCGTGGGCGATCACCCCGCCGTCCCCCGGCGTGGGGCGAGCCGGCGACGCGGAGCGTCGCTGAGACGTCGCACGTCCGGCGGCGCCGCGACGTGTGGCGATCGGGCGACGCGGGGCGTCGCCGGATCTCCGCACGTCCGCGCCGTGCGATCGCCCGCGTAGGCTGAGGCACATGGACCTCGGCATCGCAGGACGGGCGGCGATCGTCACGGGCGCGTCGAGCGGCATCGGTCGCGCGACCGCCGAGCGGCTCCTCGCCGAGGGGGCGGACGTCCTCTGCGTCGCGCGTGACCGCGGGCGGCTCGACGACGCCGTCCAGGCGCTCTCGGCCGCGACGCGCGCTGACGCCGGCCGGCCCGTCGCCCACGCCGCCGACGTCACCGCGCCCGGCGCCGGCGAGGCGATCGTCGCCGCCTGCCTCGAGGCCTTCGGCCGCGTCGACGTCCTCGTCAACAACGCCGGGACGAGCCGCCCCGTGCCCCTCGACGAGCTCACCGACGAGGACTGGCAGTCGCAGTACGCGCTCCACGTCCTCGGGCCGCACCGCCTCATGGCCGCCGCCGCCCCGCGGATGGCGGAGGGCGGCTGGGGGCGCATCGTCAACGTCACCTCCTCGGCCGGGAAGCGGCCCTCGCTCACGAACGTCGCCTACGCGGTGACGAAGGCCGGCCAGCTCTCGCTCTCCCGCGCCTACGCCGACGCGTACGCCGGCCGCGGCGTCCTCGTCAACGCGGTGGCGCCCGGCGCGACGGCGAGCGAGCTGTGGGTCGCGGAGGGCGGTCTCGCCGACCAGGTCGCCGCTCAGAAGGGCATGACCCGCGACGAGGCGCTCGCCGGTCAGGCCGCGAAGATCCCGCTCGGACGCTTCGCCGAGCCGGGCGAGATCGCCGACGTCGTCGCGTTCCTGTGCAGCGAGCGCTCCTCGACCGTCACCGGCGCCGCCTGGTCGGCGGACGGCGGCGCGGTGGCGATCATCCTCTAGAGGTCGTGCCGGTCGCCCCGGCCGGCGCGTCCTCGCCCGGCACGTCGCCCCCGCCCGCGGGACGCCGCGGCAGCCCGGCGGCCTGGTAGGCGTCGGCCTCGTCGAGCGTCTCGCGCTCGAGGAGCGTCTGCGCGAGGCTGTCGAGCTGGGCGCGGTGGTCCCGCAGCACCTGGAGCGCGTGGGCGTAGCACTCGTCGGTGATCCGCCGCACCTCGGCGTCGAGCCGGTCGCGCGTGCTGTCGGCGATCGACGAGGGGGAGCCCGGGAGGACGAAGCCCTCCTCGCCGGGACCGGGGAGGAGGGACACGAGACCGAGCGACTCGGACATGCCCCAGCGACCGACCATCTGCCGGGCGAGGCTCGTCGCGACCTCGAGGTCCGACTCGGCGCCGGACGTGACGTCGCCGAAGACGAGCTCCTCCGCGGCGCGGCCGCCGAGCGCCCCGGCGATCCTCCCGCGCAGGTACCGCGCGCTGTAGCCGTAGCGATCGCGCTCGGGGCTCTGGAAGGTGACGCCGAGGGACTGGCCGCGGGGGATGATCGACACCTTGCGCACCGGGTCGGCCCCGGGCTCGAGCATGCCGAGGAGCGCATGGCCGGACTCGTGGTAGGCCGTGAGGCGCCGGTCGGCGGGGGAGAGGAGGATCTTCCGCGCCGTCCCCAGCACGATCTTCTCGAGCGCGCCGGTGAAGTCCCCGTGCGAGACCCGCTCGACGCCGCGGCGGGCGGCGGAGAGCGAGGCCTCGTTGACGAGCGTCCGCAGGTCGGCGCCGGTCATCCCCGGCGTGCTCGAGGCGAGGACGTCGAGGTCGACGTCGCCGTCGAGCGGCACGGAGCGCGTGTGCACCTCGAGGATGCGGCGGCGACCGTCGTGGTCCGGCGGGTTGACGGTGAGCCGGCGATCGAAGCGCCCCGCGCGCAGGAGCGCCGGGTCGAGGATCTCGGGCCGGTTCGTCGCGGCGAGGACGATGACGCCCTCGTTGCCGGTGAAGCCGTCCATCTCGGTGAGGATCTGGTTGAGCGTCTGCTCGCGCTCGTCGCTGCCGCCGGCGAGGTTGCCGGCTCCGCGCACGCGGCCGATCGCGTCGAGCTCGTCGATGAAGATGATCGCGGGCGCCGCGGCCTTCGCCTGCTCGAAGAGGTCGCGGACCCGGCTCGCGCCGACGCCGACGATCATCTCGACGAACTCGGAGGCCGAGAGCGAGAAGAAGGGCACGCCGGCCTCGCCGGCGAGCGCGCGGGCGAGGAGCGTCTTCCCGGTGCCCGGTGGGCCGGTGAGGAGGACGCCGCGCGGCATCTGCCCGCCGAGCCGCCGGTAGCGCTCGGGGTGCTTCAGGTAGCTCACGACCTCCTGCAGCTCGTCGGTCACCTCGTCGATGCCGGCGACGTCGGCGAACGTCGTCCGCGTCTCCGAGCCCGAGTACCGGCGCGCCCGCGACTTGCCGAGGCCGCCGAGGAGCCCTCCGCCGCCCTGCATCGCCCCCGCGCGGCGGAACGCCCAGATGAGGAGCGCGACGAGGAGGATCGTCGGCCCGAAGCCGATGAGGAGCGTCGTCCACAGCGAGCGGTCGTCGGGCGGGGTCGCGCTGATCTCGACGTCGTTGTCGAGGAGGAGGTCGAGGATGCGGTCGTCGGCGAAGGCGGGACGCTCGGTCTCGAAGCGCTCCGCGGCGTCGCCCTCGTCCCCGTCGGGCGGGACGACCGGCTCGCGGAAGCGCCCCTCGATCGTCTCGGCCTGCGAGCTCACCTCCTCGACGTTGTCGGCGAGCGCCTGGTCGCGGAACTCGCTGTACGGCACGGTGATCCGGTCGGTCTGCGTGACCGCGCTCGCGATCAGCCAGTTGAGCGCGAGGAGCGCCGCGAAGATCCAGAGGAGCGCCCACTTGCCGCCCCCGCCCGCGCCGGCCGTCTCGTGCTCGTCGGGATGGCCCTCGACGCGCCACGGGGTCTTCTTCTCCGACGGGGGAGACGGCGTGCGACGGCTGTCCGAGTCGGCGGGCGGCATGGCTCGTGCGCCAACCGTACGCGCAGCGGCGGACCCGAGCCTCCGGGCGCCACCGCGCAGGGAGCGCGGGGAAGTACGGACGGGATGCGTCAGGTGCCTCGCGTAGCCTCGGCGCGATGTCCGACTACGAGTTCGCGCTCACCCTCCACATCCTGTCGGTCCTCACCCTCTTCTCGGGCGTCGTCGTCGCCGGCGTCGCGCACGCCGTCGCGCGCCGGCGCGAGGACCCGCGGGAGATCGCGGTCGTGCTCGGCCTGTCGCGGATCGGCGTGCTCCTCGTCGCCGCGGGCTCGCTCGGCGCGCTCGGCTTCGGGATCTGGCTCATCGACCTCGGTCCCTGGAGCTTCTCCGACGGGTGGATCTCCTGGTCGCTGACCCTCTTCGTCGTCATGTTCGTCCTCGGGGCGCTCGGCGGACGCCGGCCGAAGGAGGCGCGGCTCCTCGCCGTCCGCCACGCCGAGGAGGGCACGCCGCTCGGGCCGGAGCTGCGCGCCCGGCTCGACGACCGGTTCGCAGCCGTCCTCAACTACGCGTCGGGGCTGGCGTTCCTCGCGATCGTCGTCCTCATGGTCTCGAAGCCCTAGGCGCCCGCCGCACCGACTAGGGTCCCCGGCGTGAAGACCGACGCCATCGGCAAGACCTACCCGCCGACCGTCTACATGGTCGGCCGGGAGAAGATCCGCGAGTACGCGCTCGCCGTGGGCGAGAGCGACCCGCTGCACCTCGACGTGAGCGCCGCGCGCGCCGCCGGCTTCGCGGACCTCGTCGCGCCGCCCATGTTCGCCGTCGTCTACTGCGCCCCCGCGCTCGGCCCCGCGATCCTCGACCCGGAGGTCGGGATCGACTTCGCGCGCATGGTCCACGGCGGGCAGTCGTTCGAATGGGGCCCGCTCGTCGTCGCCGGGGACGAGATCACGACGAGCGTCGCCGTCGCCGACATCAGCGAGCAGGACGGCCGCGGCTTCTACGTCTTCGAGTCGCGCTCGACGAACGACCGCGGCGAGACCGTCTGCGTCGGGACCTGGACCAACATCGTGCGAGGAGGGTGAGCGCCGTGGGACAGCCGATCGATCTCACCGAGGGCACGGAGATCCCGGAGCTGACGACGACCCCCGACCGCTACCTCACGGTGCGGTACGCGGGCGCCTCGGGTGACTTCAACCCCATCCACATCGACGAGGAGTTCGCGAAGGCCGTCGGGCTTCCCGGCCGCATCCTCCACGGCCTGTGGTCGATGGCCCAGGTCGCGCGCGCGGCGACGGAGGCGGCCGGCGGCCCCGCCACGCTCCGCCGGCTCGAGGTGCAGTTCCGCGGGATGGGCCTCCCCGAGAAGGAGATCGCGGTGAGCGGCACGGTCCGCGAGGTCCGCGACGACGGGACGGCCGTCCTCGACATCGTCGCCAAGCAGGACGGCAAGCGCATCATCCGCAACGCGGTGGCGGAAGTCCGCTCGCAGGACGAGGAGCGGGCGTCGTCCTGACGACCGGCTCCCCTCCGCGCGTCCGCGCGCCGGGTTCGTACCATGGGGGGACGGTGCTGAGCCCCCGACAGGAGACCATCCTCCAGAAGGTCGTCGACGCGTACCTCGAGTCCGGCACGCCGGTCGGCTCGAAGGCGCTCGCGGCCGACGCCGACCTCGACTGCGGCCCCTCGACGATTCGCGGCGAGCTCGCCCAGCTCGAGGAGCACGGCCTCCTCGCGCATCCGCACACCTCCTCCGGCCGCGTGCCGACGGAGGCCGGGCACCGCTACGTCGTCGACCGGCTCCTGTCCGAGGGGACGCCCGTCCTGCGCGAGCCGCTCGAGCTCCAGCTCGTCCGCCGAGAGGTCGACCAGGCGATGCGCGAGACGACCGAGACGCTCTCGCGCGTGACGAACCTCCTCGCGATCGTCTCCGCGCCGCCGCTCGAGACCGCGACGATCCGGCACATCGAGGTCCTCGCGCTCCAGCCGACCGTCGTCATGGTCGTCGTCATCACCTCGACGGGCGGCGTGACGAAGCGGGTCTTCACCTTCGGGAGGGCCGTCGACAGCGGTCTCGTGTCGTGGGCGGCGGACGAGCTCAACGGCCGCCTCGTCGGCATGGGGCTCGGCGCCCGCATGCTCCACCAGCGCCTCCACGACCCGACGCTCGGCCCGACCGAGAGCGCGTTCCTCGAGGCCCTCGCTCCCGCCTTCACCGACCTCGCCGCGACCGCCGACGACACCCTCTACGTGGACGGGGCGACGCGGCTCCTCGCCGAGCACGGCGTGCGCGACCTGTCGCAGGTCGAGGATCTCCTGTCGATGCTCGAGCGCCGCATGTCGGTGCTGGGGACGCTCCAGGCGGCGCTCGGCGAGCGCGACGTGCTCGTGCGCATCGGCCAGGAGAACGACGTGCCCGCCCTGCGGTCCCTCGCCGTCGTCGCCGCCGCCTACGGGCTCCCCGCCCGCAAGCTCGGGACGGTCTCGGTCATCGGCCCGGTCCGCATGGACTACGCCGGCGCGATCGCGACCGTCCGCGAGGCCAGCTTCCAGCTCTCCCGCTTCATCGAGGACGTCTACGACGCATGAGCAGCCCCACCAAGCGCGATCCCTACGAGGTCCTCGGCGTCGCCCGCGACGCCGACGAGGGCCAGATCAAGAAGGCGTTCCGGCGGCTCGCCCGCGAGCTGCACCCGGACGTCAACGCGCACGACCCGCAGGCCGAGGAGAAGTTCAAGGAGGCCGCCGAGGCCTACGAGATCCTCTCGGACCCCGAGCGCCGCGCGATGTTCGACCGCTACGGCCACGAGGGCCTGCGCCAGGGCGGCGCCGCCCCGAACTTCGACGGGTTCGGCTCGATCAGCGATCTCTTCGACGCCTTCTTCGGCGGCGGCGGGTTCGGCGGCGGGCGCAGCGGGCCGGCGCCCGGCGGCGACGTCGCCGTCGAGGTCGAGATCGACCTCGCGACCGCCTTCACCGGCGGCAAGGAGAAGGTCGCCTACGAGATCGTCGCGAGCTGCGAGAAGTGTCGCGGGAACGGGGCGGAGCCGGGGACGCCGATCACAGCGTGCGAGCGCTGCAACGGCGCGGGCCGTCTGCAGGCGGTGACGCGCTCGCCCTTCGGCCAGGTCGTGCGCACGGTCGAGTGCGACGTCTGCCACGGCGACGGCCGCGTCGCCGAGCAGCCGTGCGACCGCTGCGCCGGCCGGGGCCGCGAGCTCGCCGAGCGCGAGCTCGAGGTGGACATCCCCGCCGGCATCTCCGACGGCCAGCGGATCCGCCTCTCCGGGCGCGGCCACGAGGGGGAGCCGGGCGCCCCCGCGGGCGACCTCTACGTCGTCGTCACCGTCGCCCCGCACGAGAACCTCCTCCGCGACGGCGACGACCTCGTCACGGTCCTCGACGTCGCCGCCCCGCGCGCGGCTCTCGGCACGAGCGTCGAGATCGAGGCGATGGACGGCGCGGTCGAGCTCGAGGTGCCCGCCGGCACGCAGCCCGGCGAGGTCCTCACGGTGAAGGGGAAGGGCATGCCGCAGCTGCGGCGGCCGGGCCGCTTCGGCGACATGCGCGTCGTCGTCAACGTCGTCGTCCCGCGCCGCCTCACCAAGCAGCAGCGCAAGCTCGTCGAGCAGCTCGCCGACGCGATGACCGAGGACAACCTCCGCACCGACGAGTCGGTGATGGGCAAGCTGCGCCGGCTCGTCGGCGGCCGGTGATCCGGCTCGCGGTCCGCGTCCGCCGCGAGGACGCCGAGGTCGCGCTCGCCGAGCTCCTCACGTTCGCGCCGTCCGGCGTCGAGGAGACCGATCTCGGCGCGCAGGTGGAGTACGCGATCTACGGGGCGCCCGGTGAGCTGCCGGAGCTGCCGGACCTCGAGGCGGCGGCGGGCGGCGCGCTCGTCGAGATCACGACGACCGAGGTCGCCGACGACTGGTCGGAGCGGTGGCGCGCGTTCCACAAGCCGATCCTCGTCGCGGACGCGCTCCACGTCCGCCCCCCGTGGTGCCCGCCCCACGAGGGAGGTCCGGCCGCGGCGGGCGGCGCCGTCCGCGAGATCGTCATCGACCCGGGGCAGGCCTTCGGCACCGGGGCCCACGACACGACCCGCCTCTGCCTCGAGCTGCTCGTCGCGCTCGGCGCCGATCCGCCCCGCGAGGTCGTCGACGTCGGCTGCGGCTCGGGGGTCCTCGCGATCGCCGCGGCGCTCCTCGGCCACGCCCCGGTCCTCGGCGTCGACCACGAGCGCGAGTCCGTGGAGGCGACGCTCGCCAACGCCGAGGCGAACGGCGTCGTCGTCGCCGCGCGTCGCCACGACATCGTCCACGACGGCCCGGCGCCGGGCGCGCCGCTCGTGCTCGCGAATCTCCTGCGGCCGCTGCTCCTGCGCATCGCGCGTGACGGCTTCGCGGACGGGGTCCTCCCCGAGGCCCTCGTGGCGAGCGGCCTCCTCCGGCACGAGGCCGACGAGGTCGCCGCCGCCTTCGCGGACCGGATGGGCCTGCGCGAGGCCGACCGACGCGAGAGCGACGAGTGGGCGGCGCTCCTCCTCGTGCGCTGAGGACGCTCAGAGCAGGCGGCGGCGCTCCCACATCTCGATGCCGCCGACGTCGCGGTAGCCGAGCCGGGCGTAGACGGGCGCGCCGGCGCGGGTCGCGATGAGCGTCGTCGTCCGGCGGCCGCGCGCGGCGGCGCGCGCGAGGAGGTGCGAGAGGATGCCGCCGGCGAGGCCCCGCCCGCGGTGCGGCGCGAGCGTCGCCATCCCGCTCACGTGCGCGTCGACGCCCCCGTCGAGGACGAAGCCGCACGCGACGTGCTCGCCGCCGACCCGCGCGGCGAGGAGATCGGCGTTCGCGGGGTACCGCGTGAGTGCGGGGCCGAACACCGGGAGGGGCTCGTCGTAGGCGGTGTCGTTGATCGCCGCGACGACCCCGGCGCCCGGCGCATCGTCGAGCTCGATCTCCGCCGGCGCGGGCGGCAGGCCATCGAGAGCGCGTCCCATGGCGCGGGGCACGGCGTCGAGGAGGTGACCCCGGTCGGCGAGGACGCCCGCGGAGCCGGCGTCGCCCTCGGTGACGAGCACGGTCCAGGAGCGGATCCCCTCGGCCTCGTAGTGCGCGGCGAGCTCGTCGTAGGCAGAGGCGAGCGCCTCGGCCGACGCGGCGAGCGCGCAGTTCGGGAGCGACCGGTCGGGGGCGGCGGGGCAGACCGCCCCGCGCACGCCGGGCAGCTCGACGGCGTGCGCGCCCTCGGACCCCTGCGCGACGCAGTCGATCCACGCGCCCGCGAGGCTCGCCCGGAGGTGACGCAGGAGCGTCGCGTCGTCCATGTGCCGAGTATGGCCGAGGCGCGGCGCGGGCGACTAGGTGAGCCACTCGCGGCTGCTCCGCGCCGCTTCGATGTGCCCCACGAGGCGCTCGGCCACGGGCCCCGGCTCCTCCTCGCCGTCCGGCGCGAGGTCCGTCCGCACCCAGCCGGGGTCGAACCCGAAGACCGCGACGCCGCGGCCGGCCTCCTGGCGCAGCGTGAGCGTGAGGGACGCGAGCGCCGCCTTCGACGCCGCGTAGGCCCCGAGGCCCTTGCGTCCCGCGCTCACCTTGGGGGCGACGAGCGTCGCGACGACTCCCTCGCCGCGCTCGCGCATGCCGGGGAGGACGGCGCCGGCGAGGACGAACGGGGACAGCGCGTTCACCTGGAAGCTGCGGTCGAGCGCGTCGAGGGGCACCTCGCCGATCCGACCGTCGACGCGGAGCGCCGCGTTGCAGACGAGGACGTCGACGCGGCCGTGGGCGTCGAGCACCTCCTCGGCGAGGGCCTGCGCTCCGCGGGGTCGGCGAGGTCGGCGCCGTGGACGCTCGCGGCGCCGAGGTCGGCGAGCCCGTCGACCGACCGGGCGCCGGCGGCGACGATCGCGCCTCGCGCGACGAGGGCGCGGGCCGTCGCCCGACCGATCCCGCGCGAGGCGCCGGTGAGCAGGCAGACCTTCCCGTCGAGGTGCATGCGGGGGATACGGGCGGCGATAGGCTCGTGGCCATATGCCCGACCGGATCGACACGACGTTCCCCTCCGGCGGCGAGGAGTGCGCCGCGTACCTCTACACCCCCGAGGGCGCTCCCGGCCCGGCGCCGTGCGTCGTCATGGCGCACGGCTTCTCGGCGACGCGCGACGACGGGCTCCCCGCGTACGCCGAGCGCTTCGCGGAGGCGGGCCTCGCGGCGCTCGTCTTCGACTACCGGCACTTCGGGGCGAGCACCGGCGAGCCCCGTCAGCTCCTCGACATCCGCCGCCAGCACGAGGACTACGAGGCGGCGATCGCGTTCGCCCGCGCGCAGGACGCCGTCGATGCCGACAGGATCGCCCTCTGGGGCTCGTCGTTCAGCGGAGGCCACGTCATGGCGCTCGCGCAGGGGCGCGACGACATCGCGGCGGTCGTCGCCCAGGCGCCCTTCACCGACGGGCTCTCGGCGATCCGCGCCGGCTCGATGAAGAACGTCCTGAGGGCGAGCGCGGAGGCGCTCGCCGACGAGGCCGGGGCGCTCGCCGGGCGCGCGCCGCGCTGCATCCCGGCGGTCGCCGACCCCGGCGAGTTCGCGGTGATGACCGCGCCGGAGGCGCGGCCGGGGTTCGAGGCGATCACCCCAGAGTGGTCGCGCTGGCGCAACGAGGTGAGCGCCCGGGTCATGCTCCACGTCGGGCTCTACCGGCCTGCGGCCGGCACGGCGGACATCCGCTGCCCGCTCCTGGTCTGCGTGTGCGACCGCGACGAGACGACGCCGCCCGAGCCGGCCGCCCGCGCCGCGGAGCGCGCGCCGCGCGGGGAGCTGCGGCGCTACCCGATCGGGCACTTCGAGATCTACGTCGGCGAGGGCTTCGAGCAGGCGGTCGCCGACCAGACGGAGTTCCTCGTGCGCCATCTCCGGGGAAGCTGAGAGCCATGGCCTGGAACGTCGTCATCGCAGGTGGCGGGTTCGGCGGCTTCGAGGTCGCCCGGACCCTCGAGCGCATCCTCCCGCGCCACAGCGCGCGGCTCACGCTCGTCACCGACCAGAACCTCATGCTCTACACGCCGCTCCTCCCGGGGGCGGCGGCGGGCACCCTCGAACCGCGCCACGTCGTCGTCCCGCTCCGGGAGGAGCTGCGCGGGACCGACCTCCGTCTCGGCCGCGTCTGCGGCGCCGACCCCGCCGGGAAGACGATCGACGTGAAGAACCTCACCGGCCGCCGCGAGCGGCTGCGCTACGACCACCTCGTCGTCGCGCTCGGCTCGGTGAGCCGCACGCTCCCCGTCCCGGGGCTCGCCGAGCACGCGATGGGGTTCAAGGACCTCCCCGAGGCGATCCGCCTGCGCAACCACGTCATCCGCACACTCGAGGCGGCCGAGAACACCGAGGACCCCGTCGAGCGAAGCGCGTGGCTCACCTACGTCTTCGTCGGCGCCGGCTACGCCGGCCTCGAGGGGCTCGCGGAGCTGCAGGACTTCACCGCCGACGTCCTCGAGCTCTACCCGCGGGCCAGGACGCAGGGCATCCGGTGGATCCTCGTCGAGGCGCGCGACCAGGTCATGCCGGAGATCGGGTCCGACCTCGCCCGCTTCGCCGAGGCGGAGCTCCGCGGCCGCGGCATCGAGATCCGCACCTCGACGACGCTCGAGGAGGTGACCGAGAGCACCGCGCGGCTCTCGGACGGCGAGATCGTGCCCACCCGCACGGTCGTGTGGACGGCGGGCGTGAAGCCGGCGCCCATCGTCGAGCGCCTCGGGCTCCCGCTCACCGACGGCGGCCGGATCCGCGTCGACGAGACGATGCGCGTGGAGGGCGCCGACGGCGTGTGGGCGATCGGCGACGCCGCCGCGGTGCCCGACCCGGCGAGCGACGACGGGCGCCCCTGCCCGCCGACGGCCCAGCACGCGATCCGCCAGGGCCGGCGCGTCGCGCGCAACATCGCGGCGAGCCTCGGCGACGGCAAGGTGCGCAAGTTCCGCTACAAGACCCGCGGGGTCTTCGTGGACATGGGGCGCTCGCAGGCGGTCGCGTCGACGATGGGGATCAAGTGGCGCGGACGGCCCGCCTGGTTCCTCGCCCGCACCTACCACCTGCTCGCCATGCCCGGCGTGAAGCGCCGCCTGCGCCTCCTCCTCGACTGGAACGTCGGTCTCCTGTTCGGGCGTGACACGAGCGAGCTCGGCCGGCTCGGTCACCCCGCGCCGCTCGATGTCCCGCGCGGCGCGGACGCCCCGCCGCCGGGCCCGGGCGAGGGCGACCGCGACGATCCGGCGGAGCGCCTGCAGCCGTCGCCGGATTGAGGTTCGCGGGCACCGTCCGCGCGAGGCGTATCATCGGTCGCAGTGGACGTGACCGACACCGTGAAGCAGGATCTCGTCAGCGCGATGAAGGCGGGCGAGAAGCACCGCGTCGGCACGCTGCGCATGATCCTCAGCGAGCTGCAGAAGGCCGCGAAGGAGGGCTCCGACGACGAGGTCGCCGTGCTGCGCCGCGAGCGCAAGCGGCGCCTCGACTCCGCGAGCGCCTTCCGCGACGGCGGCCGCGAGGAGATGGCGGCGGCCGAGGAGGCGGAGGCCGAGATCATCACCGCCTACCTCCCCGCGGAGCTCTCCGACGACGAGCTGCGCGCGATCGCGCACGACGCCGCCGCGGAGACGGGCGCCTCCTCGCCGCAGGACATGGGGAAGGTCATGAAGGCGGCGATGTCCCGCGTCCAGGGGCGCGCCGACGGCAAGCGGGTATCCAGCGTCGTCCAGGAGGTCCTCCGCGCGTGAGGCGCCAGCTCGAAGTGTCGAACGAGGTCGCGGCCGCCATGAGCGGCAGCGGCGACCACATCCTGCGGGCGCTCGAGGCCCACGTCGACTGCGACGTCTTCCTGCGTGGCAACGTCGTCACGCTCGACGGCGAGGCCGAGCACGTCGGCCGGGCGGCGACGGTCGTCCGCGAGCTCTCCGAGCTCGTCGACCAGGGCCACGAGATCGGTCCCGGGACGATCCGGGCGGTCGGGAGCGCGCTCGAGCAGGACGAGTCGCCGGCGCGGATCCTCGAGGACGTCGTGTGGCGCCACCGCGGCAAGAAGATCGCGCCGAAGACGGTGACGCAGAAGCGCTACGTCGACTCCATCCGCGAGAACACGATCACCTTCGGGGTCGGCCCGGCCGGCACGGGCAAGACGTTCCTCGCCGTCGCCGCGGCCGCCGCGGCGCTCAGCCGTCGCGAGGTGACGCGGATCATCCTCACGCGCCCCGCGGTCGAGGCCGGAGAGCGGCTCGGGTTCCTGCCCGGCGACCTCATGGCGAAGATCGACCCGTACCTGCGGCCGCTCTTCGACGCGCTCCACGACATGCTCGATCCGGAGAAGGTCGCCGGGCATCTCGAGAAGGGCGTCATCGAGGTCGCGCCGCTGGCGTTCATGCGCGGCCGGACGCTCAACGACTCCTTCGTCATCCTCGACGAGGCGCAGAACACGACCCCCGAGCAGATGAAGATGTTCCTCACGCGCCTCGGGTTCAACTCGAGGATGGTCGTCACCGGCGACGTCACGCAGGTCGACCTGCCGAAGGACCAGCGCTCGGGCCTCATCGTCGTCGGCGAGATCCTGCGCGAGGTCGAGGGCGTCGACTTCGTGCGCTTCGGGGGCGACGACGTCGTCAGGCACCGGCTCGTCCAGCGGATCGTCGAGGCCTACGCCGAGCACGCCGAGCGGCAGGCGCCGGGCATCCGCCCGGCCGACCGCAAGCGCGCCTGAGCGCGGCGCGGCCGCCCCGGCGCACCCACGCGAGATGCTCGACGTCGACGTCATCGGAGGCGAGCGCCTCATCACCGTCCTCCCCGCGGCGGAGATCGAGCGCCTCGCCGGCCTCGCCGCCGCCTCGGCCGGGATCGACGAGGGGCATCTCGCGGTCTCGTTCGTCGACGCCGACGAGATCGCGGCGCTCAACGAGGAGCACCGCGGGAAGGAGGGCCCCACCGACGTCCTCAGCTTCCCGATCGACGAGGCCGCCCCGATCTCGGGGCCGCCGTCCCTGCGCGAGCTCGGCGACGTCGTCATCTGCCCGGAGCACACGGAGGACCTGCGGGAGGCGGTCGTCCACGGCGTCCTGCACCTCACCGGCATGGACCACGAGACCGACGACGGCGAGATGCTCGCCCTCCAGGCGGAGATCCTCACGTGGTGAGCGAGCCGGGCAGCGGGGCGCCGCCGGAGCCGAGGGCGGGGGAGGAGCCGACGCGCTCGGGGTTCATCGCCCTCGCCGGCCGTCCGAACGTCGGCAAGTCGACCCTCGTCAACGCGATGGTCGGCCGGAAGGTCGCGATCGTCTCCGACAAGCCGCAGACGACGCGCCGCGCGATCCGCGGGGTCGCGACGACCGACCGCACGCAGCTCGTCCTCGTCGACCTCCCGGGGGTCCAGCGCCCGCGGGACGCCCTCACCGAGCGGATGCAGAGGCGCGTCGAGCAGGAGCTCCGCGACAGCGACGCCGCCCTCTTCGTCATCAACGGGATGGAAGGCGTCGGGCCGGGGGACCGCTTCATCGCCGCCGCGCTGCGGGACGCCCCGGTCCCGGTCGTCGTCGCCGTGAACAAGGTCGACCGCCTCGACCGCCCGCGGACGGTCCTCGCCCTCGAGGCGGCGGCGGCGCTCGACGTCGGCGACGACGTGTTCCCGGTGAGCGCGCAGACGGGCGAGGGCGTGGGCCCTCTCGTCGAGCACCTCTCGCGGCTCGTCCCCGAGGGGCCGTTCTTCTTCGCCCCCGACGAGACGAGCGACCAGTCCGAGCACGTGCTCCTCGCCGAGCTCGTCCGCGAGCAGATCCTCCGACGCACCCGTCAGGAGGTCCCGCACGCCGTCGAGGTCGTCGTCGACGACATCGAGCAGGTCCGGGAGGACCTCGTCCGCGTCCGGGCGCTCATCTGGGTCGAGACCGAGTCGCAGAAGGGGATCCTCATCGGCGCCGGCGGCCGGATGATCAAGGCGATCGGCACGAAGGCGCGCAAGGAGCTCGAGCGCGAGGTCGGGACGCACGTCCACCTCGACCTCTCGGTGCGCGTCCGCCGGGGGTGGCGCGGGGACGAGCGCCTGCTCGACCGCCTCGGGATCGAGTAGCGGGCTACGTCGACGGCTCGTCGGCCAGGCGGGCGCCCTGCTCGAGCGCGATCCCGGCGAGGGCGCCGGCGAGCGACGCGACCTGGTCGTGGCTGAGCCGCACGTGCGAGATGCCGCCGAAGCGCGGGCACTGCACGCCGATCGTCACCCACTCGTGTCCATGGGGCGAGACGACGAGCCTCTCGTCGCCGAGCGTATCGATGATCTCCATGTCGTTAGGGAACCCTAACGCATGAGCTGCGCGGAGAGCTCCCCGACCGCTCCGGCGTCGAGCTCGCCCGTGACGAACGGCAGGGTGACGACGCCCGACGAGGCGCGCCGGCGCAGCCGGCGCAGCTGGGACTGCTGCTCGCGGACGCGGCCGGAATGGGCGGCGATGCTGCGCTTCACGGTGGGCGGCACGGCGCCGTTGGCGCTCGCGACGGTCGTGATGTCGGCCTCGGCGAACCGGCGGGGGAGGACCGCGTTGCAGACGACCGCGTCGAGGCCGCGGCCGACGGCGTCCGCGAGGCGGGCCTCGAGCTCGAGCGTCTCGCTGACCGGCAGCTCGGAGGGGAGCGCGACGGCGACGTACGCGCTGCGGGCGGGGTCGCGGAGCGCCTCGCGGACCGCGCCCGCCTGCGACGCGATCGGCCCGATGCGCGCGATGTCGGCGAAGGTCCCCGCGGTGCGCAGGAGGCCGAGCCCGTGGCCGGAGGCGGGGGCGTCGACGACGACGAGGTCGTAGGCGGTCGCCCGCTTGTCCCACCGCTCGTCCTGGGCGAGCTCGTGGGCCTTCGTGATCGTCACGAGCTCGCGGGCCCCCGGCGCCGCGGCGACGAAGTACTGGAAGGCGTTCGAGCGGGCGAGGACGTGCGTGAGCTGGCGGGAGCCGACCTGCCGGGCGATCCACTCCTCGAGGGCCTGCATCGGGTCGACCGACGTCGACCACAGGCCCTCGGCGAGGGGCACCTCGGCGCCGTGCTCGCCCGGTGCGGCGCCGAACATCCCGGGGACGCGGTGCTGGTCTCCGACCTCGCAGAGGATCGTCCGGCGGCCGGCGCGCGCGGCGGCGAGGGCGATGGCCGCGGCGACCGTCGTCTTGCCCACGCCGCCCTTGCCGGTGACGTAGACGAGCTCGCGGTCCAGGATGTCGGTCGATCCGAGCACGTCCGGTATACGTAAGCGCAGGTGAGGTGGACGATCGGGTGAACGAGAGGGTGGAGCTGCGTCGCGCCTACGCGCGTTGCCGGCGGATGCAGCGTCGCCACGACCCGACCTTCTACGCCGCGACGCGCTGTCTGCCGGCGGACAGGCGTCCGGCCGTCCACGCACTGTACGGCTTCCTCAGGGGGGCCGACGAGATCGTCGACGGACCCGGGCCCCTGCGCGACGCGCCTCCCGAGCGGCGCCGTCTCGCCCTCGACGCGTGGCAGCGCGCGCTCGACGAGGGCCTCCGCGACGGCCGCTCGCCGCATCCCGTCATCGCGGCGCTCGTCGACGCCGGCCCGCGCCACGCGCTCCCGCTGCAGCGGCTGGCGGTCTACATGGACAGCATGCGCGTCGACTGCGGCCCCGTCCGCCTGGGCAGCGGGGTGGAGCTCGACCGCTACACGGAGGGCAGCGCGGCGACCGTCGGTCGGATCATGGCGCCGCTCATCGGCGCGCCGGCCGACCGTCACGAGGACGTCGCCGCGCTCGGCGTCGCCTTCCAGCTCACGAACTTCATCCGCGACGTCGAGGAGGACTGGGTGCTCGACCGGGTCTACCTCCCGGGTCTCGCCGAGTCCGATCTCGCGCTCGGGGTCGCGAGCGACCCGTTCCGCGAGCGGATCGCGGGCGAGGTGGACCGCGCCCGCCGCCTCTTCGCCGCGACGGACGGGCTCCATCGCGAGCTCTCGCCGTCGGTGCGCCCGGGCGTCCGGCTCGCGCGCTCCGTGTACGTGCGGGTGCTCGACCGCGTCGAGCGGCTCGGCTACGACGTCCTCGGCGGGCGGCCGAGCCTGGGCCCCTGGGAGGTCGCCGTCGCGGGCGTCAGCGGGTTGAGGGGCGTCGCGTGACGGTCCGCCGCACGACGGCGCGCCCCGAGCGCCGGCCGCTCGAGGGCGAGCGGCCCGACGTCCTCGTGTGCGGGGCGAGCTTCGCCGGGCTCGCGGTCGCCCGGGCGCTCGCGGGCAGCGGCGCGGACGTCCTCGTCGTCGACCGCTACGAGATCGGGGAGCGCGCGACGAGCGCCTGCGCGGCGCCGACGCCGTGGCTCGAGGCGCTCGGGCTGCAGGACGCGATCCTGCAGGAGCTGCCCCACATGACGTTCACGACCCCGCACGGGACGCACCGCTACCGGCTGCCGTGGAGCTGGTCGGCATTCGACTACCGGCGCCTCTGCGAGCTGCTGTTCGCGCAGTCCGACGCCCGCTTCGCGTGCGCGAAGGTCGAGGGGCGGGCGTCGCACCGCGGGGGCGAGGCCGACCACGTCGTCCACACCGATCGCGGCCCGATCCGGGCGCCGCTCGTCGTCGACGCGCTCGGGTGGCGCCGCGTGCTCGCCGCCGCGCCCGCGGAGCGCTCGCCCTACCAGCCTCCGGACGCTCCCCTCTCACGCGGCCTCGAGGTGCACCCGCACCGCGTCGCGCCGCGCGGCGACGCGCTCGACGTGTGGGTCGAGCGCGACTTCGTCCGCCGCGGCTACGGCTGGTGCGTCCCCGCGGGGGAGGAGGCGCGGATCGGCGTCGGCAGCTACGACCCGCGCGAGCACGTCCGCGAGCCCACCGTCCGCCTCGCAGAGCGCCTCGACGAGGACCGCGAGCGCTACCAGGGCAACTGGTTCCCGCACCGTCTGCGCGACGCGACCGGCGATGGCGTCTTCTTCGCCGGCGACAGCGCCGGCCACTGCTTCCCGCTCTCCGGCGAGGGCATCCGCACCGCGATGCACTTCGGCCTCGCCGCCGGGGCCGAGATCCGCGCGGTCGTCGAGGGCCGGCAGGGGAGGACCGAGGCGCTGCGGCGCTACGCGGCGTTCAGCGCCGCCCACGCGCCCGCGTTCCGCCGGGCGCTCCTCCTCCAGCGGATCGTCCCGGCGCTGCCGCCGCGCGCCCTCCACCTCGTGCTGAAGCTCGTCGGCCGCCGGCCCATCTGCGACCGGGCGTTCGGCTGGTACCTCGATCAGGCCCCGCCGCCCGCCGACGGCGCCCCGCGCGAGCGTCGCCGCGCCGGTCCCCGGCGCGTCCTCGCCCGATCCGGGTAGCCCGCTCACATGACCTCCGGACGCCTCGTCGCCCTCCTCGCCTCCGCCGCGCTGCTCGCCGGGTGCGGCGACTCCGACGACGAGGCCCCCGGTGCCGCGACGTCCCCGCCGCGGCCGGAGACGACGGCGGCGCCGCCGTCGCCGACCGACGGGGACGGCCCCGCGCGCGCCGACGGCTCGACACCGCAGGTCGAGACGCTCGCGACGAACCTCGACGTCCCGTGGGACCTCGCCTTCCTCCCGGACGGCCGGGCGCTGCTCACCGAGCGCCCCGGACGGCTGCGGCTCGTGAGCGCCGGCGGGGAGGTCCGCGACGAGCCGCTCGCCGACGTCGAGGACGTCGTCTCGGTCGGCGAGGGCGGTCTCCTCGGCGTCGAGACCGACCCCGCCTTCGAGGACAACGGCTTCGTCTACCTCTACCTCACCGCCTCGGACGAGACCCGCGTCGATCGCTACCGGCTCGACGGCGACGACGTGCGACGCGAGGCGACGATCCTCGACGGGATCGAGGTCGGGCCGATCCACGACTCGGGCCGCCTGCGCTTCGGGCCCGACGACCGGCTCTACGTCCCCACGGGCGACGCCGGGAACGAGGGTCTCGCGCAGGACGAGGGCTCGCGCAACGGGAAGATCTTGAGGCTCGACCTCGCGCAGGCGCGCGGGGACGGCCCGGCCGACCCGGAGGTCGTCTCGATCGGCCACCGCAACCCGCAGGGCCTCGACTGGCAGCCCGGCACCGACCGGCTCGTCGCGACCGAGCACGGGCCGGTCGGCAACGACGAGGTCAACGTCATCAGGAAGGGCGAGAACTACGGCTGGCCGCTCGTCGTCGGCGCCGACCACGGGGACTTCACCGCGCCGATCGAGGTCTACGAGGAGTCGATCGCCCCCTCGGGCGCGACGTTCGTGACCCGCGGCGGCACGCCGTGGAAGGGCGACTTCCTCGTCGCGGGCCTCGTCGGCGAGCAGATTCGCCGCATCGAGATCGACGACGACGGCGTCGCGGGCGGCGACGAGACGCTTCTCGCCGGCGAGCTCGGGCGCCTGCGCGCCGTCGCCGAGGCGCCCGACGGCGCGATCTGGGCGCTCACGTCGAACACCGACGGCCGCGGCGACCCGATCGCCGAGGACGACCGCCTCCTGCGGATCCTCCCGCCGAGCCGGTGACCGCCCCGCGGACGGGCGCGTCCTAGACTGCCGCGGGTGGACATCGCCTACGACGAGCGCGGCCTCGTCCCCGTCGTCATCCAGGACTGGACGACGGGGGAGGTCCTCACCCTCGCCTACGCGAACGCGGAGGCGGTCGCGAAGACCCGGGAGACCGGTGAGCTCCATCTCTGGAGCCGCTCGCGCGACGAGCTCTGGCACAAGGGCGCGACGTCCGGGAACGTCCAGAAGGTCCGGGCCCTGCGCCTCGACTGCGACGGCGACGCGCTCCTCGCGCTCGTCGAGCCGGCCGGCCCGGCCTGCCACACCGGCGAGCGGACGTGCTTCTTCCAGGGCGAGACGGAGCCGCTCGCGCCGCACGAGGTGCTGCCCGCGCTCGAGCGCACGCTCGCCCAGCGCAAGGCGGAGCGCCCCGAGGGGTCCTACACCGTCGCGCTCCTCGACGACCCGCCGCACATCGGCGAGAAGGTCATGGAGGAGGCGGAGGAGGTGGCCCGCGCCGCCCGGGAGGAGAGCGACGAGCGCGTCGACTCGGAGGCCGCCGACGTCCTCTACCACCTCCTCGTGCTCCTCCACGGGCGCGACCGGAGCCTCGCCGACGCCCAGGAGGTGCTGCGTGGCCGACGGCGCTGAGGCCGGCGGCGCGCTGACGATCGAGCCGGGCCCGGACGTCGTCCGCGAGCTCGCGCGCGATCACAACCTCGTCCCGCTGCGTCACACGTTCATCGACGACTGCGAGACGCCGGTCTCCGCGTTCCTCAAGCTCCGCGGCGACCGGCCTGACTCGCCGTCCTTCCTCCTCGAGAGCGCCGAGCAGGGCCAGCGCGTCGGCCGCTACAGCTTCATCGGCGTGCGCCCGCGCTCGGTGCTGCGCTGGTCGCTCGGGGACGAGGGGGACCCGTACCGACTCGCGGCCGAGGCGGTCGAGCGTCACTCCCAGGCCCAGTTCGAGGACCTGCCGCCCTTCGCCGGCGGGGCGGTCGGCTACTTCGGCTACGACCTCGTGCGGACGGTCGAGACGACGCTCGGCGAGCCGAACGAGGACGTCATCGGGCTGCCGGACATGGCGCTGATGCTCTCGGACGTCCTCGTCGTCTTCGACCACCTCAAGCACACGATCACGATCCTCGCGAACGTCTTCGCGGGCGAGGGGGAGGACGTCGGCGCGCGCGACGCCGAGGCGCGGCGGACGATCGCCGAGGTGCGCGAGCGCCTCGCCGGGCCCGTGCCCGCGCCGGAGGCGCATCCGCCGCGGGAGCCCCCGGCCTTCGCCTCGAACCTCGAGCGCTCGGAGTTCGAGGGGATGGTGGGGCGGATCGTCGAGTACATCCACGCCGGCGACGCCTTCCAGGTCGTCCCGTCCCAGCGCTGGTCGGCCGACATCGACATCGACCCGTTCAGCGTGTACCGCGGCCTGCGCGTCGTCAACCCGTCGCCGTACATGTACTTCCTCGACTTCGTCGACTTCCAGGTGGCGGGCGCCTCGCCGGAGCCGCTGCTCACCGTCAGCGGCCGGCACGTCTCGACGCGCCCGATCGCCGGGACCCGTCCGCGGGGGGAGACGGCGCGGGACGACATCGCGATCGCCGAGGACCTCCTCGAGGACGAGAAGGAGCGCGCCGAGCACGTCATGCTCGTGGACCTCGGCCGCAACGACCTCGGCCGCGTGTGCGAGTACGGGACCGTCGAGGTCGACCGCTTCATGGTCGTCGAGACCTACTCGCACGTCATGCACATCGTCTCGAACGTCTCGGGGACGCTGCGGGAGGGCATCGGCGCGATGGACGCCCTGCGCTCGGTCCTGCCCGCCGGCACGCTCTCGGGCGCCCCGAAGGTGCGCGCGATGGAGATCATCGATGAGCTCGAGCCCGTGAAGCGCGGCGGCTACGGCGGCGCGATCGGCTGGCTCAGCTACACCGGCGACCTCGACACCTGCATCCACATCCGGACCGTCGTCATGAAGGACGGCCGGGCGCACGTCCAGGCCGGCGGGGGGACCGTCGCCGACGCGAAGCCCGACTACGAGTACGAGGAGTCCGTCAACAAGGCCCGCGGCGTCCAGGCCGCGATCGCTCTCGCCGCCCGTCAGCCGGACTGGGCCTAGGAACGCCATGACCCGCGTCCTCGTCATCGACAACTACGACTCCTTCACCTACAACCTCGTCCAGTTCCTCGGCGAGCTCGGCGCGGACATCGAGGTCGTCCGCAACGACGTCGAGCCGATCGAGGCGCTGCTGGAGCGCGCGCCCGATCGCGTCGTCGTCTCGCCGGGGCCGTGCACGCCCGACGAGGCGGGCGTCTCCGTGGAGGCCGTGCGCCGCTTCCCCGAGGCCGGCATCCCGACGCTCGGCGTCTGCCTCGGCCACCAGTCCATGGCGCAGGCGTTCGGCGGCGAGGTGATCCGGCACGTCCCCGTCCACGGCAAGACGACCGAGATCGTGCACGACGGCCGCTCGATCTACACGGGCCTCCCGAACCCGCTCGTCGTCGGGCGCTACCACTCGCTCGTCGTCCCGGAGGAGACGCTCCCCGACTGCCTCGAGCCCACCGCGCACGGCGGCGGCGTGCTCATGGGCCTGCGCCATCGCGAGCTGCCCGCCGAGGGCGTCCAGTTCCACCCGGAGTCCGTCCTCACGCACTCGGGCAAGGAGATGCTCGCGACGTTCCTCGCCGGCCCCTGACCCGCGAGATGCAGGAACGTGACCGCCGCGGTCACGAAGCTGCATCTCGCGACGTCAGCGGCGCCGCCGGACAGGGTGCTCGCGGTGCTCGCGGATCGCATCGGCGCGCTCGTCGAGGCCGAGGAGACGGAGGACGTCCTCGGCGAGCTCGCGCTCGAGGATCGGGTCGACCATGTCCTCCCACGCGACCCGCAGCGTGACCCGTCCGCCGGCGGCGAGCCGGCGGTCGCGGCGCCGGTCGCGCCGGCGGGCCTTGCGCGTGCCGTGGACCCGGCCGCCGTCGAGCTCGACGCCGAGGTCGGCCTCCGGGAACACGACGTCGCACTCCCGCAGCTCGCCGCCGCCGATGTCGACGTGCGTCCCGCGCTCGTACCGCGGCAGCGCCCACTCGCGCGCGAAGCGGCGCCAGCGGCGCTCGAGCCGGCTGCGCGGGATCCCGCGGCCGAGGTCCCTGTCGGCGAGCGCGGCGCGGACGGCTCTCGCGCCTCGCCTCCCGTGGACGAGATGGAGGAGACGCTCGACCGCCGCCGTGTGCAGCCAGCCCTTGACGTCCGCCTCGTCGATCGCGGCCGCGACGACGGGAGGCGGCGCGACCGCGGCGAGGGTCTGGATCGCTCGCATCGGCTCCACGACGGCGAGACCGCGGCGGCGGCGGACGTCGCGCCGAGGCTCCAGCGAGTCGAGATCATGACGACGCCGGCGACGCGGACGTGCCGGTGCGGCGCGACGAGATGGACGGGGCCCCGGTCGTCCGGGAGCAGTCCCCACAGGACGGCTGCGCTGCGATGGGACAGGACCGCGCCGGGGACGGCGAGCAGCGCCTCGTGCCAGCGTGCGTCCGCGCAGACGGCGACGTGCCCGATCGCCCAGACCTTCCCCGGCCGCGGAAGGATGCGGCCCTCCCGCGCGGCCCGGCGCACCATCGGTCGGGTGAGGCCCTCCTCGATGAGCTGCCGGTCCGCCGCTCGGCCGGCTTGCTGCGTCGCTCGCGCGCCGGCCCGCCGCCACGCCCCGCGAGATGCAGGAACGTGACCGCCGCGGTCACGAAGCTGCATCTCGCGGGGGAGGGGGGACATCCGCGTGCAGACTGCCGCGGGCGCCCGTGACGGCTCAACACGCGACAGCGGAGAAGGACCGCAGATCCCGATACGCTGCCGCGACCTCCGATGCCGAACGACGTCCTCACCGCGGCGATCGACGCGCTCGCCGCCCGCCGCGACCTCACGCTCGACGAGGCCGGCGCCGTCCTCGCCGAGATCATGGCCGGCGAGGTCTCGGACGCGCAGACGGCCGCGTTCCTCGTCGCGCTGCGGGTGAAGGGCGAGACGGTCGACGAGGTCGCGGGCCTCGCGCGCACGATGCGCGAGCTCGCGACGGCGGTCGAGACCGGCCGCGACGACCTCGTGGACACCGCGGGGACGGGCGGCGGGCGCCCGACGTTCAACGTCTCCACGACGGCGGCCCTCATCGCGGCGGGGGCGGGCTGCGCGCTCGCGAAGCACGGCAACCGGTCGGCGACGGGCCTCTCCGGCTCCGCCGACGTGCTGGAGGCGCTCGGCGCCCGCATCGACCTCGCACCGGCCGCGGTCGCGCGCTGCATCGACGAGGTCGGCTTCGGCTTCATGTTCGCCCCGGCGCACCACGCCGCCATGCGCCACGTCGTGCCCGTCCGCAAGGAGCTCGCGGTCCGCACGATCTTCAACGTCCTGGGGCCGCTCACCAACCCGGCGGGGGCGCGGCGTCAGCTCATCGGCGTCAGCGACGCGGGTATGCTCGACGTGATGGCCGGAGCGCTCGAGCGGCTCGGGGTCGACAGGGCCCTCCTCGTCTCGTCCGCCGACGGCCTCGACGAGATCTCGACCTCCGGTGCGACGCACGTCGTCGAGGTCGGCGGGGGCAGCCTCCTGCGCTACGACATCACCCCCGAGGAGCTCGGGGTCGAGCGCGTCGAGCCGCACCTCGTGCCCGCCGGGCCGCCCGACGAGAACGCCGCGACGACGCGGGCGATCCTCGCCGGCGAGCACGGGGCCGGGCACCCGGCGCGCGATCTCGCGCTCGTCAACGCCGGGGCCGCGATCTACGCGGCCGGCCGCTGCGACGACCTCGTCTCGGGCGTCGCCGCCGCCGCGGAGGCCGTCGACTCCGGCGCCGCCGCCGACGCCCTCGACCGCTACGTCGCCCTCTCGCAGGAGCTCGGAGGAGCCGAGTCGTGAACGTCCTGGAACGCATCGTCGACGAGACGAAGGACGCGGTGAAGCGCCGCCAGAAGGACGTGCCGATGAGCGCGCTCGAGGCGCAGCTCGACCGCAGGGAGGACGGCCGGCCGTTCGCGGAGGCGCTCACGCGTCCCGGCATCGCCGTCATCGCCGAGCACAAGCGCCGCTCGCCGTCCGCCGGGACGATCCGCGAGGGCGCGACGGTCGCCGACGTCGTCTCCGCCTACGAGCGCGGCGGCGCGGCGGCGCTCTCGATCCTCACCGAGGAGGCGAACTTCGGCGGCTCGCTCGACGACCTCCGCGAGGCGCGCCGGGCGTCCGGGCTCCCCGTCCTGCGCAAGGACTTCGTCGTGAAGCGCTACCAGGTCGTCGAGTCGGCGGTCGCCGGCGCGGACGCGATCCTCCTCATCGTCGCCGCGCTCGACGACAAGCGCCTCCTCCGCCTCCACACGGCCGCCCGCGAGCTCGACCTCGACGTCCTCGTCGAGGTCCACGACCGCGAGGAGCTCGAGCGCGCGCTCGACGTCGTCGACGCCGACCTCATCGGCATCAACAACCGCGACCTCACGGACTTCTCGGTCGACGTCGAGCGCACCTACGAGCTGCTCTCCGACATCCCGGCGGGCAAGCTCGTCGTCTCCGAGTCGGGGCTCCACACCCGCGATCAGCTCGACGACCTCGAGCGCGTCGGCGTCGACGCCGTCCTCGTCGGCGAGGGGCTCATGCGCTCCGACGACCCCGAGGCCGCCTGTCGCGCCCTCACCGTCGCGCCGCCGGCACCCTGATCCTCGCCGCCGGGGGCGACCGGCGGGCGCCGCCCGGGCTCTCCGCTACGGTTGACCGCCGGGGCCGGGGAACGTCGCTTTAGTCGCGCTTCAGGCGCCGTTCACTCCGGGCTCAGACCGCGACCGCACGATGTCCTCATGAGGAACAAGCTCCTGCCCGTCGCTCTCGCGTCGGCCGTCCTCGGCGCCGGTCTCGCCGTCGGCACCGTCGCGATCTTCGACGTCGGCGGAGGCGGCGGGACGACGACCGTCGTCCAGCAGGCGCCGTTCGAGAACGCCAACGGCCGCGCGCGCGTGACCGACGGCGGCGACGCGCGTGCCCTCACGCCCCGCGAGATCTACGAGCGCGACGCTCCCGGCGTCGTCTTCATCCGCGCCCAGGTCGTCCAGCAGACCGAGTCGCCGTTCGACTTCGGGATCCCGACGGCGCGCGAGAGCCTCTCGACGGGCTCGGGCTTCGTCATCGACGAGGACGGCAAGATCCTCACGAACGCGCACGTCATCGACGGGGCGGTGAAGGTGTCCGTCCAGTTCGAGGACAAGAAGACCGTCGACGCCCGCGTCGTCGGCAAGGACATCTCGACGGACCTCGCGCTCCTCGAGATCGATCCCGACGGCCTCGACCTCACGCCGCTCGCCCTCGGCAGCTCGAAGGACGTGCAGGTCGGCGACCCGGTCATCGCGATCGGCAACCCCTTCGGACTCGATCGCACGCTCACGACCGGCGTCGTGAGCGCCCTCCAGCGCGAGATCCGCGCCCCGAACGACTTCGCGATCACCGACGTCATCCAGACCGACGCGGCGATCAACCCCGGCAACTCCGGCGGTCCGCTCATCGACGGCGCCGGCCGGGTCATCGGCATCAACTCGCAGATCCAGACGGGCGGCTCGTCCGGGAACGTCGGGATCGGCTTCGCGGTCCCGATCGACACCGCGAAGAGGATCCTCCCGCAGCTCGAGGAGACCGGCCGCGTCGACCGCGCGTACCTCGGCATCACGACCCTCACGATCGACGGCTCGCTCGAGGCGCTCGACCTCTCCGCCGAGCGCGGCGCCCTCGTGCAGACCGTCGAGCAGGGCAGCCCGGCCGACGAGGCGGGCCTGCGCGGCGGCGCGATCAGCGCCCAGCTCACCGACGGCCCGATCCAGCTCGGGGGCGACATCATCGTGAAGCTCGACGGTCAGGCCGTCCGCTCCTCGGACGACATCGCCGCCGCGATCGAGGACGACAAGCCGGGCGACGAGATCGAGGTCGAGTTCTTCCGGGACGGCAAGCGGGACAAGGCGACCGTGAAGCTCGGCTCGCGTCCCGACGAGCAGGTCCTCGGCTGAGCGTCCCGCAGCGCCGGCCCGTGCCGGGCAGCGAGGCGCGAAGCCGTACGATGGTCGGGTGAGTCAGCCGCGCGTGAAGATCTGCGGGGTCACCCGCCTCGCCGACGCCGAGCACGCCGCCGAGGCCGGTGCCTGGGCGGTCGGCGTCGTCATGTGGCCGGGCTCGGCGAGAGCCTGCGCCCTCCCCGAGGCGGAGTCGATCGCGCGCCGTCTGCGGCGGCGCGTCGAGATCGCGGGCGTCTTCGTCGACGCGACGCTCGACGAGGTCGTCGGGACCGTGGAGGGCGTCGGTCTCACGATGGTCCAGCTCCACGGCTCCGAGGGGCCGTCGTTCTGCGCCGAGGTCGCCCGCCGCACCGGAGCGAAGGTCATCAAGGCGGCCCGGGTCCGCGACCGCGGCGACGTCCAGGCGCTCGAGCCCTTCCACACGGACTTCCACCTCCTTGACGCACACGTCGACGGGGTCCCCGGCGGGACCGGTCAGGCCTTCGACCACGCGCTCGTCGCCGACCGCCGCTCGCCGACGCCGCTCATCCTCTCGGGCGGCCTGCGGCCCGAGACCGTCGGTGACGCGGTCCGCGCCGTGCGGCCGTTCGCGGTCGACGTCGCGAGCGGCGTCGAGTCGGCGCCCGGCGTGAAGGACCACGGTCGCGTCGAGGCGTTCATCGCCTCCGCCCACGCCGCCGGCTCCGAGGTCGCCGGCGCGGAGGAGGCGCGCGTCCGATGAGCCACGTCGCGTCCGTCGAGCACCGCTTCGGCCCCTTCGGGGGCCAGTACGTCCCCGAGACCCTCATGCCCGCGCTCGCCGAGCTCGAGACCGCGTGGGTCGCGGCGCGTCAGGACGCGGGCTACGCCGCCGAGCTCGACCGCCTCCTGCGGGACTACGTGGGTCGTCCCACGCCGCTCTACCTCGCCGAGCGGCTCAGCGCGCTCGCCGGGCGCACGATCTACCTCAAGCGCGAGGACCTCAACCACACCGGCGCGCACAAGATCAACAACGCCGTCGGACAGGCGCTGCTCGCGAAGCGGATGGGCAAGCGGCGGATCATCGCCGAGACCGGCGCGGGACAGCACGGGGTGGCGAGCGCGACCGCCTGCGCCCTCCTCGACCTCGACTGCGTCGTCTACATGGGCGAGGAGGACATCCGCCGGCAGCGCCCCAACGTCGAGCGGATGGAGCTCCTGGGCGCGACCGTCGAGCCCGTGCGGGCGGGGGCGCGGACCTTGAAGGAGGCGGTGAGCGAGGCGATCCGCGACTGGGTGACGAACGTCGCCGACACGCACTACATCATCGGCTCGGCCGTCGGCCCGGCGCCCTACCCGGTCATCGTCCGGGACCTCCAGCGGCTCATCGGCGACGAGGCGCGCGCCCAGGTCCTCGAGCGCGAGGGGCGGCTGCCCGACCGGGTCGTCGCGTGCGTCGGCGGCGGCTCGAACGCGATCGGGACGTTCGCGGCCTTCGTCGACGACGCCGACGTCGCGCTCATCGGCGTCGAGGCCGCCGGGGAGGGGCTCGAGAGCGGCCGTCACGGCGCGCCGCTCACCGTCGGCGGGCGCCCAGGCGTCCTCCACGGCTCGCTCAGCCTCATCATGCAGGACGACGAGGGGCAGATCGGCGAGGCGCACTCGATCAGCGCCGGGCTCGACTACCCCGGGTCGGGGCCCGAGCACGCGTGGCTGCGCGAGTCCGGCCGCGCGACCTACGTCGCGGTCTCCGACGACGACGCGCTGCACGCGTTCCGCGACGTCGCGCGCCTCGAGGGGATCATCCCGGCGCTCGAGCCGAGCCACGCTCTCCACTACGTCCTGCGCGAGCCCTCGGAGTCGACGCTCGACGTCGTCGCGCTCTCCGGCCGCGGCGACAAGGACCTCGCCGAGGTCATCGCCCAGCTGAAGGAGCGCGAGGGCCCGGACGCCCTCCGCCGCCCGGCCGCCGAGGAGGAGGCATGAGCACCGAGACGCGCCCCGCGAACAAGGGCGCCGAGCGGATCGCGGCCGCCTTCGCCGGGCACGGTCGTCGCGCGGCGCTCATGCCCTACCTCATGGGCGGCTTCCCTGACGTGGAGACGAGCGCCCGGATCGGGCACGCGTACGTGGACGGCGGCGCCGACCTCATCGAGCTCGGAGTGCCGTTCAGCGACCCCCTCGCCGACGGCCCGGTCATCCACGCCGCGGGCACCGCCGCGCTCGAGGCGGGCGCCACCGTCGACGACGTCCTCGGCGTCTGCGAGAGCCTCGCTCCGCGGGTCCCGGTGGTGGTCATGTGCTACGCGAACCTCGTTCTCGCGCGGGGCCCGGAGGCGTTCGCCTCGCGCCTGGCGGCCGCGGGTGCGAGCGGGCTCATCGTGCCCGACCTCCCGCTCGAGGAGGCCCCGCAGGTCCTCGACGCCTGCGATGCGGCCGGGGTCGCGCTCGTGCCCCTCGTCGCGCCGACGACGCCGGACGAGCGCCTCGCCCGGATCGGCGCGCGGGCCCGCGGGTTCCTCTACACCGTGTCGGTCACCGGGACGACCGGCGAGCGGGCGGCGCTCTCACAGCGCTTCGCCGAGATCGTCACCCGCGCGAAGGGGGCGACGGACGTCCCCGTCGCGCTCGGGTTCGGCATCGGGACCGCGCAGCAGGCCCGCGAGGCGGCCGACGCGGGCGCCGACGGCGTGATCGTCGGCAGCCGTCTCGTGCGGGCCGCCCAGGAGGCCGACGACCCCGCCGCGGCCGTCCGCGCCGTCGTCGAGGAGCTGGCCACGGGGCTCGAGGCCTGACGGGACCTCGCTGGGATATTCTGGCCCCATGGGACTCGTCCTCGCCACCACCGCCGCCCTCGCGATCTGGCTCGCGCTCTGGTCGATCGACGTGAAGGCGATCGACGCGATCATGATCAGCATCGTCATCGTCCTCATCGCCTCGATGGGGCGCATCGCCGGCCGCTTCGTCCCCGGCAACCAGCACAAGACCTGACGATCGCACCGCTGCGTGCGCCCGGCCGCGCGCGGTAGAGTCGCCGTTCCCGGCCGCCGTGGCGGCGGTCCCCGACTTCGACCCCGGTCCCCTTTGCGAGCACTTCCACTGGCACTCGTCGCTGCCCTGTCACTCGCCGTGGCCGGCTGCGGCGGCGATGACGACGACGAGGCGCTCGGCAACGTCGGCTCCGACAGCCTCACGGTCTACTCGAGCGCGCCGCTCCAAGGTCCGGACCGCGCGCGCAGCCAGGCGGCGATCGCGGGGATGAAGCTCGCGCTCAACGAGGCGGGCGGCCGCGTCGGCCGCTTCACCGTGAAGTTCGTGAGCCTCGACTCCTCGACGCCGGACGGCGAGGGATGGGAGCCGGAGCAGGTGGCCGGCAACGCGCGTCGTGCGATCAAGGACCGCACGACGATCGCGTACCTCGGCGAGCTCGAGAACAACGCGTCGGCGATCTCGATCCCGCTCATGAACCAGGCGGGCGTGCTCCAGGTCTCGCCAGGTGACCGTGCGATCGGCCTCACGCGCGCCGATCACGCCGGGAAGGGCGAGCCCGACAAGTACTACCCGGCCGGTCGCCGGACGTTCGGGCGCATCATGCCGCCCGACCACCGCCAGGCCCAGGCGCAGGCGACCTTCCAGGAGGAGGAGGGCTGCGAGCGGCTCTACGTCCTCAAGGACTCGACCCCCTACGGCCGCAGCCTCGCGGACGCCGTCACGGAGTCGTCGAGGAACGAGGACATCGACGTCGTCGCGAACGAGTCGTTCGACGGCGACGACTCCGAGTTCCGCCAGCTCGCCTCCGACGTCGTGCTCGCGGAGGCCGACTGCGTGTTCGTCGGCGCGACGCTCGAGAGCGACGTCGCGCAGCTCGTCCGCGACGTGCGGACCGCGGATCGCGAGATCTCGGTCTTCCTCCCCGACGCCCTCCACGAGCAGCGGTTCGCGCGGTCTCTCGGGATGGCAGGCGACGTGGTCCGCTTCACGCACCCCACGTATCCGGTGGACTCCTACCCGGGGTCCTCCGCGGAGGTCTTCGAGACGCTCACCGCGCGGGCCGGCGTCGCGCCCGACCCGTGGGCGCTCTACGGCTACGAGGCGATGAAGGTCGTCCTCACGGCGATCCAGAACGCCGGTGACCGCGGCAACAACCGCATCGCGGTGACGGACGCCTTCTTCCGGATCGCCGACCGCGAGTCCGTCCTCGGCAAGTACTCGATCGACGCGAACGGCGACACGACGCTCCCGTTCTACGGCGCGAGTCGCGTCGAGGCGGGGACGCTCGCGTTCGACCGCGTCCTCGAGCTCGAGTGACGGCTCGCACGAGATCCTGATCGGAACCGTATGTCGTCTGCGTACCATGCGGTGAGCAGATGAGCGACACCGGCCCTTCTCCCCACGGTCCGAGCCCGGCGACCCACCGCCCGAGCCCGACGAACGACGGCGCCGGTCAGCGGCGCGGTCCCCAGCGGGAGCGCCCGGGCAACGAGCCCGAGAAGCCCCCATGGCGCGTGAGCCCCGCGCCGGACGGTCGCGGCGGTCCGCCGCCGAAGGGCCCGATGAAGAGCGGGATGTCGTGGCAGCGCTTCTTCACGATCCTGCTCGTCCTCCTCGCGCTCAACTTCTTCCTCGCGACGCTGCTGCCCGGCGGCGACAAGCCCGGCCGGATCTCGTACACGCCGACGTTCCTCACCGAGCTGCGGGAGGGCAACGTCGAGTCCATCGCCTCGAAGGGCGAGACGATCAGCGGCGACTTCAAGAAGGAGGTCGACCCGCCGGGCGACGACGTCGGCCCGACGACGAGCTTCACGACCGAGGTGCCCACCTTCGCGAACGACGACGAGCTCTCGGGCCTCCTCGTGTCCGAGAACGTCGAGGTGAACGCCGAGCCGCCGGATCAGGGCCGCTCCCTCTTCGCGAGCTTCCTCATCTCGCTGCTGCCGACGATCCTCCTCATCGCGCTCATCGTCTACTTCTTCCGCCGCATGGCCGGCCAGGGCGGGCCGATGGGCACGTTCGGCCGGTCGAAGGCCAAGCGCGTCCAGGAGGAGACGGTCCGCACGACCTTCGACGACGTCGCCGGCATCGACGAGGTGAAGCGCGAGCTCTCCGAGGTCGTCGACATGCTGCGCAACCCCGACCGCTACAAGAAGCTCGGGGCGAAGGTGCCGAAGGGGGTCCTGCTGAGCGGCTCGCCCGGCACCGGCAAGACGCTGCTCGCCCGCGCGACCGCCGGCGAGGCGAACGCCGCGTTCTTCAGCGCGTCGGCCTCCGAGTTCATCGAGATGATCGTCGGCGTCGGCGCGAGCCGCGTCCGCGACCTCTTCGAGCAGGCGAAGGAGGCCGCCCCGACGATCATCTTCATCGACGAGATCGACGCGATCGGCCGCTCGCGCTCGGGGAACAACGGGTTCGGCGGCGGCGGCCACGACGAACGCGAGCAGACGCTCAACCAGATCCTCACGGAGATGGACGGCTTCGACCCGACCTCGGGGGTCGTCGTCCTCGCGGCGACGAACCGCCCCGACGTGCTCGACCCGGCGCTCCTCCGTGCCGGCCGCTTCGACCGGCGGGTCGAGATCAGCTCCCCGGACGTCAACGGCCGCCGCGCGATCCTCGAGGTCCACACCCGCTCGGTGCCGCTCGATGAGAACGCCGATCTCGACGCGATCGCCGCCTCGACGCCGGGGATGGTCGGCGCGGATCTCGCGAACCTCGTCAACGAGGCGGCGCTCATCGCGGCGCGCCGCGACCACGAGCGCGTGAGGACCTCGGACTTCACGGAGGCGCTCGAGAAGATCATGCTCGGCACCGAGCGCGGCGTCGTCATGAGCGACGAGGACCGCGAGCGCACGGCCTACCACGAGGCGGGCCACGCGCTCGTCGGCATGCTCACCGCGGGCGCCGACCCGGTCCGCAAGGTGTCGATCATCCCTCGCGGCCAGGCGCTCGGCGTCACGGTCTCCGCGCCCGAGAGCGACGTCTACAACTACGACGAGGCGTACCTGCGCTCGAAGATCCTCGTCGCGCTCGGCGGCCGCGTCGCCGAGGAGGTCGTCTACGGGAAGATCACCGCCGGCGCCGAGTCCGACATCCAGATGCTCACGAACATCGCGCGCGGCATGGTGACGCGGTGGGGCATGAGCGAGGCCCTCGGCCCGATCGCCGTCGAGGCGCGCCAGGCCGAGGGGATGCTGCTGCCGGGGGCGAGCCCCGTCTCGGAGGCGACGCAGGAGCTCGTCGACCAGGAGGTCCGCCGCATCGTCGACGAGGCCCACCACGACGTGACGATCCTCCTCACCGAGAACCGCGACAAGCTCGACTCCCTCGTCCGCGAGCTCCTGCGCTGCGAGACGCTGGACGAGGCCGAGGCGTACTCGGCGGCGGGCGTGCTGCGCGTGCGTGAGCCGGCTGCTGCGGCCGAGTGAGCGGGTGGTCTGAGCGGGTGGTCTGAGCGGGAGCGGACATCCCCCTGCGCTCCGCAGTCCGGCCTCCGGCCGTTCTGCGACGCCGCTCCGGGGGACGTCCGCTCCCGCTCGACGTCGACGCGCGTGGTCCCCGCGCCCCCGTCCTTGCTGGGGTGCGGGGTGGCAGCGCCACCGTGTCGGTGGCACGTGTGGCGTTCCAGCGACGCTCCGCGTCGTCAGAAGGTCATCCGTTCGCTGCATGGTCAGTGTTCCGGGTGCGCCGGCAGAGAACCCACCGAAGCCACCATGAGACCTCCGACCCTCGGCCTACCATCGGCAAGGAAATCGCGATGGCAGGCTACGCCCGGAATCACATCGTCCCGCGAGGATGGCTCGACCTGTTCGCGGTCGACGGTCAGCTCGACGCACACTTCGTAGGCACGGGTGAGCGACGGAGGATCGCCACCACGCATGCAGCGGTCCGGAAGAACTTCTACGTGATCGCGACCCGCGCCGGTCGCGACACGACCGTCGAGGAGGTACTGGCGGGGGCGGAGAGTCAGTTCCTCCCCGTCGCGGCCACCGCCGCGAAGAGGTGGCCGCTCACGGGCGATGAGCGCTTCGCCCTCGCCCAGCTCTTTGGGCTGCAGGCCGTCCGCGGCCCCTACTGGCGATCGCTCTATCGGGAGCTTCTCGCTCAGCAACTCGAGATCGAGGGGCGAGCGCTCGGTGACGCACTCCCGCCCGAGAAGTGGCGTCAGGTCTGCAACCACCTTGCATCCGACCAGAGCATCGCGACGCAGATGACCCGCCAGGCACAGGTCTTCTCCGCCGTCTTCGCTTCGATGCACTGGACGCTCCTGCGCAGTAGCTCGCCGCGAATCGTGACGTCGGACCACCCGATCGTCCTCGTGGCCATCGATAACCGAGGGATCCCGGAGCCCATCCCTGCCCTGGGGCTCGCGAGCGTCGTCGAGGTCCGCGTGCCGCTGGACTCGCGTCACGTCGTCCTCATGTCGTGGGTCGACATCCCAGAAAAGGACATCCCCGTCTCGAAGCTCTCGTCCTCGGCGCTCCGTCAGGTGAACCACGGGACCGTGGCGCAGGCCGAGGTCATGTGGATGCACCGGCCCCGGATCACGCCGCCCCATGTGTCGCAGCGACTCATCGCGCTCTCACCGCACCTCTTCGAGGGCTACGAGCGCGCAGCGTTCGAGCGGTCGCACCGGCGTCGCAAGGGGATCGACGAGGCGTTCCGGATCGCGCAGGCGGAAGAGAACGTCACGACTGTGAACATCCCGGTGGCAGGGCGCGATGCCGCCTAGGCCTGGCGGCCTGCGTGACGTCTCGACCAGCAATCGCCCGCCCTTCTCGGCGAGTGTGAGCACATGGCGACGGTACGTCGTGCACTCCGAGGACTCGGGTGGCCGGTCTCATCGGGACGCGCCGCAGGCGCGTCCCGATTTCTCCCCACGTGCGTATCCGTGAGGTGGTGCGGCGTCCGAGCGACGCTCGGTGTCGCCGGAACGCCACACGGCCGGCCTGCGCGTCCCGCGCGACCGGACGACGCCCCGGGGCGCCGCCGCCCGACGAGCAGCGCGGGCGTGCGACGGTCCTCTGAAGCGGCGTCCGAGCCGGAGCCGGAGGCGGAGGCGAGAGCTCAGAGGACCGTCGCGCGCCCGCGCGTACCGCCGCGCGCCGACCCGCCCGCGCTCAGGACTTCCCGAGCGCGTCCGCGAGCGCCGGTCGCAGCTCCGGGTGCTTGAACTCGTAGCCGCCGGCGAGCGGCTTCTCGGGGACCGCCCGCTGGCCCTCGGTGACGATCTCCGCCATGTCGCCGTAGAGGATCCGCAGCGCGAAGGCGGGGACGGGGGCGAACGCGGGACGCTTGAGGACCGAGCCGAGGGTCTTCGAGAACTCCTTGTTCGTCACGGGCTCGGGCGCGCTGCCGTTGACCGGACCGGTCCACTGCGGATCGTCGAGCGCCTTGAGGTAGAGGCCGACGATGTCGTCGACGTGGATCCACGGCATGTACTGGTCGCCGCCGGCGACCGGGCCGCCGACGCCGGCCTTGAAGGGCGGCAGCATCGTCTTGAGCGCGCCGCCGTCGGGATCGAGGACGACCCCGGTGCGCACGACGACGACCCGCAGGCCGTGGTCCTCGGCGGCGAGCGCCTCGCGCTCCCAGCGCACGCAGACGTCGGAGAGGAAGTCGTCGCCGGCCGGGGTGGACTCCGGCACCCGCTCGTCGCCGTGCTTCCCGTAGTAGCCGACCGCCGAGGAGGACACGAGGGTCCGCGGCCCCTCCTCGACCGCGGCGATCCCGGCGACGAGGTTCCGCGTGCCGAGCTCGCGGCTCTCGAGGATCTCGCGCTTGCGCTCGTCGTTCCAGCGCTGCGCGACGGGCGCGCCCGCGAGGTGGACGACCGCATCGCGTCCGCGGAGGGCCTCCGCGGGCGCCGGCTCGCTCTTCGGGTCCCACGCGTGAGCCTCGACGCCGAGGCTCTCCCTCGCCTTCTCGGGGGAGCGGGACAGCACGGTCACCTCGTCGCCACGGGCGCGGAGCGCCTCGACGAGCTTCGTGCCGATGAGTCCGGTCGCGCCGGTGACGGTCACCTTCATGAGGGCGGGTTCTCCTGGGTCGGGACGGGGTCGTCCCTCAGCCTACGGGTGGCCCGCCCTGGCGGGATGACGCTCGTCGCAGATGCGCGCCGGCGCGCCTAGGTGTAAGTCCCGAGCAGGTTGTTCAGCCGTTGGACGGGTGGTTGTCGGCCGATGGCTGAGTGTCGGCGGTGATGGTTGTAGTGCCAGAGCCATCCGTCAAGGGCTGCGGTGCGTTCGTCGCTTGAGGCGTAGATCGCGCCGTAGGCCCAGCCGCCGAGCATGGTGCGGATGAACCGCTCGGCCTTGCCGTTGGTCTGCGGGCGGTAGGGCCGGGTGCGCAGATGGCGCAGGCCGAGCGCGCGGCAGGCGACGGCGTGCGCAGCGGAGCGGTAGGGGGAGCCGTTGTCGGTCATGAGACGCTCGACGGTGATGCCGTGGCGCTCGTAGAACGCGACGGCGCGGCGCAGGAACCCGATCGCGGTCGTGGCCTTCTCGTCGGGGAGCACTTCGACGTAAGCAAGGCGCGTCGCGTCGTCGATCGCGACGTGAACGGCCTCCCAGCCTCTCGTGTTTCGGCGGACCCCGGCGGCATCGGTGCGCTGGCGACGGCCGTTGCGGCCTTGTCCGCCCGTGATCCGTTTCCCGGCGCCGCCCTGGATCCGGCCGAGCTTCTTGACGTCGATGTGGACGAGCTCTCCGGGACGCTGGCGTTCGTAGCGGACCGCGGGCTCCATCCCGAGCCGGCCGAGCTTGCCCATCCCGATGCGCTTGAGGATCCCGCTGATCGTCGAGACCGGCATCTCGAGCAGATCGGCAAGCTCCGGCGCGGTGAACCGCAGCTTCCGCAGCCCCGCGAGGAGCTGAACGAGCTGCTCATCGGTGCGGTTGTGCACCCGCTGCGGGGCGCTGGACCGATCCAGCAGACCGGCATCTCCTTCAGCCCGGAAGCGACGGACCCACTTCGAGCAGGTCCGGTCGCTCACTCCGGCCGCCTCGGCGGCCTCCGTGACCGACCGGCCCTCATCGACGACCGCGGCGACCATCCGCCGACGACCTTTCAGACTGAGCGCGGCGTTACCGTGCAACTTCATCCGGAACTCCTTGGGACTGGGGCTTAGAGAACCACCAGCCTCCAAGGAGGACCGGATGAACAACGTGCTCAGGAACTACACCTAG
>NZ_JBLKKY010000017.1:0-68224 GCF_059438195.1 Paraconexibacter sp. | reverse complement strand
ACCACCAGCCTCCAAGGAGGACCGGATGAACAACGTGCTCAGGAACTACAGCTAGACCGTCACCCGCCGACGGCCGCGGGCCGGGCGCCGCGGCGCAAGGCCGCATCGAGGTCCGCCGCCGCGCGCTCCCCCGTGACGACCGCGGTCTCGATCCCGAGGTGGGCGAGGTGGTCCCCCGCGAGCCGGATCGTCGGCGGCATCGCGTCGCGGACCCGGGCGCGGGCCGCGTAGTGACCCGGTGGGGAGAGGGCGAGCGCGCGCTCCCAGCGGTGGAGCTCGACGAAGGTCGGCGGCGGGGCGGTGCCGAGCAGCTCGTCGATCGCGGCGAGGGCCGCGCTTCCGATCTCGGCGTCCGTCCCGTCACGCGAGAGCGTGTCGTCGCAGTAGACGTCGACGAGCTGGCCGCCCGCCGGGACGGCCTCCGGGCGCTTGCGACCGTGGAGGATGACCCCGACCACCGGATGGCGGCCCGGTGCGACCGGGAGGGCGAGGTCGGCCTCGAGGTCCGGCCAGGGGTCCTCGTCCCACCCGCACGTGACGTGCACCATCGTCGAGTAGGGCGCCGCGGCGATCGCGTCGCGCAGCGGCCCCTCCACGGCGCCGTCCACGATGCGGGCGGCGTCTACGGCGTCCGTGGCGACGACGACGCCGTCGACGTCCACGTCCCCCTCGGCGGTGTGGACGCGCACCCCGTCCGCGCGCGGGGAGAGGCCCGCGACCCGCCGGCCGAGCTCGACCCGCGTGTCGCCCGCGAGGAGAGGCGCGATCGCGCCCATGCCGTCGCGCGGGACGCTGAAGCGGGCGCGGTGGGCGTTGCGCAGGACGCCGCGCAGGAACGGCGTCGAGAGCTGTTCGCACCCGACGCCGAACGCGGGCTCGATCCAGGGCCGCACGAGATGCTCGTGGACCGCGTCGCCGAGCTCGCCGCGCGACCACGTGTCGATGTCCTGTCCGTCATCCCACTCCGCGCAGCTGTCCGTGTCGTAGGGATCCGGCCCGGAGCCGACGACCCAGCCGAGGCCCTTGCGGACGAGCCGCGCCTTGTCCCGCCAGGTGAGGCCCGGCAGCCGCAGGAAGCTCGGGAGGAAGTCGTAGCGGACGTGGTGGTGGCGCTCGCCGTCCCACAGGCGAGTTCCCGGCCCCCAGTCCCGCAGGATGCCGGCGCCCCCGATGGCCGTGAGGCGCTCGAGCGTGCGCGGGTAGAAGCTGAGGAGGTAGACGGCGCCGGTGTCGACGGACCAGCCGTCGCGGTCGACGGTCCGTGCGCGCCCGCCGAGCGCGTCCCCCGCCTCGAGGATCGTCACGTCGTGCCCGCGCTCGCCGAGGGCGCGGGCGGCGGCGGCGCCGGCGACGCCTCCGCCGACGACGGCGATCATCAGGGCGCCCCCAGCAGCGCGGCCGCGACGTCCTGCGCCGCGGCGCGCTTGCCGCCCGCCAGCCGACGGGACACCTCGGCGCGGCGGTAGGGGAGCATCGCGTCGTGCTCCCACGTCGCGCCGATGCCGCCGTGGATGAAGATGTTCTCCGGCGCGCACTCGTCGAGCGCCCGGATCGCCTCGACCCGCGCCGCGTTCGCGAGCGCGGCGAAGCCGGCACGGTCCGCCGCCCACGCGTCACCCGCCGCGTGGACGAGCGACCGCGCGCCCTCGACGAGGCGCAGCATCTCGACGAGCTCGTGCTTGATCGCCTGGTAGGAGCCGATCGGACGACCGAACGCGACGCGGTCGACGGCGTAGTCGCGGGCCATCCGCATCGCGGCGTCGGCGGTGCCGACGGACTCGGCGGCGAGGAGCGCGCGCTGGAGGTCGCGGCCGTCGCGGACCCGAGCCTCGTCGACCGCGAGACGCTCGGCGGCGGCGCCGTCGAGCGTGACCTCCGCGAGCGCGCGCGTGCCGTCGTAGGCGACCTGGCCGCTCACCGTGACGCCGGCGGCGCCTGCGTCGACGAGGAGAGCGACATCGGCCCCCTCCGCCGTCTCGGCGACGACGACGAGGACGTCGGCGCCCGGGGCGTCGATCACCGCGCGGACGTGGCCGCTCACGGTCGTCGCGTCGGCGCGCAGCGGACGCGGTCGCTCGCCGAGCCGGCCGTCGACGAGCACCGCGCGCCTCTCGCCGGCCGCGAGGGAGCCGCGGAGATCCGCGTCGGCGCCCGCCGCCTCCAGCAGCGCACACGCCGGCAGGTGGCCCAGGAGCCGCGCGTCGGCGAGGGTGCGCCCGCACTCCTCGAGGACGAGCGCCGCTTCGGCGACGCCGAGGCCGACGCCGCCGGCGTCCTCGCTCGTGAGCAGGCCGGTCCAGCCCGCCTCGCACGCGGTCGCCCAGAGGTCGGGGTAGTCGCCGCCGTCGAGGACGTCGCGCGCCGCCTCGACCGTCCGGTGCCGCGAGAGGGCGTCGGTCGCCGCCTCGCGGAGGAAGGTCTGCTCGTCGGTGAGGGGGAGGTACATGCGGTCTCCGGTGGTCAGGCGGTCGGACGGGGCTCGGGCGGCAGTCCGAGGAACCGCTCGCCGATGACGTTGCGCAGGATCTCCTCGGTGCCACCCGCCGAGCGCACGCCCGGGAGCATCGAGACCTGGTGGCCCCACTCGCCGTCGACGAGCGCGTCGGGGCCGAGGGCGTCGACCGCGAAGCGGCACGCGTCGAGGGACTCGAGGACGCTCGAGATCTTGATGAGGCCGGCCTCGGGGCCCGGCACGCGGCCCGACGCGATCTCGCTCACCACCCGCTCGCTCGTGTGACGCAGCGCGAGGAGCGCGCTCGCGACCTCTCCGAGCCGCTCGCGCGTCGCGGGGTCCTCACGCGCCTCCTCGTCGCCGGCGATCGCCGCGACGAGGCGCTCGAGACGCACCGCGTGCAGGCCCGACCCCACCGCGACGCGCTCGAACCCGAGCATCGTGAGCGCCACCTTCCAGCCTGCTCCGACCTCCCCGATGACCGCGTCCTCGGGGAGCGTCACGCCGTCGAGGAAGACCTCGTTGAACTCGGCGTCACCGGTGATCTGCCGCAGCGGACGGATCGTGAGGCCGTCGGCGTCCATCGGGACGGCGAACATCGTGAGGCCCTTGTGCTTCGCGACCTCCGGGTCGGTGCGCGCGAGCAGGATGCCCCACCGCGCGCTGCGGGCGAACGACGTCCACACCTTCTGCCCGTCGACGAGCCAGGTGCCGTCGTCCTGCCGGCGCGCCCGCGTCTGGACGTTCGCGAGGTCGGAGCCCGCCCCGGGCTCGGAGAGGAGCTGGCACCAGAACTCCTCGCCGCGGCGCAGCGGGCGCAGGAAGCGCTCCTGCTGCTCCGGCGAGCCGTGGGTCATGATCGTCGGGCCGACCATGCCGATGCCGATGAAGTCGAACGGACCGGCGATGCCGCGCGCCTCGAGCTCCTGCTCGACCGCGACGGCCTGCGCGGGCGTCCCGCCCGGTCCGCCGTGCTCCTCGGGCCAGGTCACGCCGACGTAGCCCGCGTCGGCGAGCTCGTGCTGCCAGCCCCGCAGCCGCTCGATCGCCGCGTCGTCCTGCGGCGCGAGCGTCTCGCGCGGCGGCGCGTCCGCGCCGTGCTCGTCGAGCCAGGCCCGCAGCCGCGCGCGGTACTCGGTCAGCTCGTCGGTGTCCGTCGTCTGCGTGCTCATGCGAGCGCCTCCACGATCGTCGCGTTCGCCATCCCGCCGCCTTCGCACATCGTCTGCAGCCCGTACCGCCCGCCGGTGTCGCGGAGGCGGTGCACGAGCGTCGTCATGATCCGCGCGCCCGACCCGCCGATCGGGTGGCCGAGCGCGATCGCTCCCCCGTCGGGGTTGAGCTTGTCGCGATCGACGCCGGTCTCGGCGAGCCACGCGAGAGCGACGGAGGCGAACGCCTCGTTGACCTCGAAGGCGTCGATGTCGTCGATCCCCAGGCCGGCGCGACCGAGGACCTTCGCGGTCGCCGGGATCGGGGCCGTGAGCATGATGACCGGGTCGGTCGCCGCCATCGCGACGGAGTGGACGCGTGCGATCGGCGCGACGCCGAGGGCCTTCGCCTTAACGGAGGTCGTCATGAGGAGCGCGCCCCCGCCATCGCTGATCTGCGACGCGTTGCCGGCGGTCACCGTCCCGTCCTCGCGGAAGGCCGGCCGGAGCTGCGCGAGCTTCTCGACCGTCCCGCCCCGGCGCACGCCCTCGTCGACCGCGACGGTGCCGGCCTCGGTCTCGACGGGCGCGATCTGCGCCTCGAAGCGGCCGGCGTCGATCGCGGCGGCCGCGCGCTCGTGGGACGACAGCGCGAACTCGTCGAGCTCGGTGCGGCCGAAGCCCCACCGCTCGGCGATCATCTCCGCGCCGACGCCCTGGTGCGGGACGACGCCGTCGTAGCGGGCGGCGACACCGGGGCCGTACGGCTCACCGCCGTTCGCCGAGACCCCCATCGGGACCCGCGACATCGACTCGATGCCGCCGGCGACGACGACGTCCGCCTGCCCGGACTGGAGCATCGCCGCCGCGAAGTGGACGGCCTGCTGCGACGAGCCGCACTGGCGGTCGATCGTCACGCCCGGGATCTCCTCGGGCCAGCCGGCGGCGAGGACGGCGCTGCGCGCGACGTTGAAGCTCTGGTCGCCGACCTGGGCCCCGCAGCCCCACACGACGTCCTCCACCTCGGCGGGGTCGACGCCGCTGCGCTGCGCGACGGAGCGGAGGAGGTGCGCGGAGAGGTCGACGGGGTGGACCCCGGACAGCCCGCCGTCGCGCTTGCCCACGGGCGAGCGGACGGCCTCGACGATGACGGCGTCTCTCATGGCGCGGACCGTATCAGACAGTTTGTCCGGTCATACTGACTGCTTCAGCGCATGGCGTCCGGACACCCTGTAGGGTCGCCGCCATGTCCGCACCCGTCGTGCGCACCGAGATCCGCGAGGACGTCGCCCACGTCACCCTCGACAGGCCCGACGCGATGAACGCGATCACGATCGCGCTCGCGACCGAGCTCGAGGAGGCGCTGCGCTGGGCCGCGGCGGATGCGCGCGTCGTCGTCCTCCGCGGCTCGGGCGGCCACTTCTCCGTCGGCGGCGACTACAAGGAGCTCGAGCGCCTGCGGGGCGAGGGCCCCGAGGCGATGCAGCGCCTCTTCGAGGCGTTCGGCCGCGCGACCGGGTGCATCGCCGAGCTGCCCGTGCCCGTCGTCGCCGCCGTCGAGGGCTTCGCGATGGCCGGCGGGTTCGAGCTCATGCAGGCCTGCGACATCGCCGTCGTCGCCAACGAGGCCCGCCTCGCCGACAACCACCTCAACTTCGCGATGATCCCGGGCGGCGGCGGCTCGCAGCGCCTGCCCCGCATGGTGGGTCGCCAGCGGGCGCTCGCCCACATCCTCACGGGCGAGCGGCTGAGCGGATCGGAGGCCGCGGCCCTCGGCCTCGCGCTGCGCGCCGTCCCGGCCGACGAGCTCGGCGCCGCGGTCGACGAGCTCACCGGCACGCTCGCCGCGAAAGACCCCGTCGCGCTCGCCCGCGCGAAGGCCCTCGTGTACGAAGGACTCGCCCTCCCGCTCGACGAGGGGCTCGCGCTCGAGCGCCGCCGCGTCGTCGAGCACATCGCCGGCGAGGGATCCATGGACGCGTTCAGCGATCGCCGAGGAGGCGCCACCCGATGACCGACGAGAACCCCGTCCTGCTCGAGGTGCGCGACGGGATCGCGCACCTCACGCTCAACCGCCCGGACCAGTCGAACGCCCTCAGCGGCGACCTGCTCTCCGCGCTCGTCGACGCCGTGACGGAGATCCAGGGGGATGCGCGCGTGCGCTGCGTCCTGTTCTCCGGTCGCGGGAAGAACTTCTGCGGCGGGGGCGACGTCCGCGAGTTCGCCTCCAAGGGCGAGCAGCTCCCCGACCACCTCCGCATCCTCACGGCGCAGCTCCACGTCGTCGCGAGCGGGCTCGTCCACCTCGAGGCGCCCGTCGTCGCCGCCGTGCAGGGCGCGGCGACCGGCGGCGGCGGGATGGGCTACGCGCTCGCCGCCGACATCGTCGTCGCCGGCGAGTCGACGCGGTTCATGCTCGGCGCGACGCGGGTGGGGATGGCCCCCGACGCCGGCCAGTCCTTCACGCTGCCCCGCCTCGTCGGCCTGCGCCGGGCGATGGACATCGCGCTCACGAACCCGATGATCGGCGCCCAGGAGGCGCTCGACCTCGGCATCGTCACCCGCGTCGTCCCCGACGACGAGATCCACGAGAAGGCGCTCGAGCTCGCGACCGAGCTCGCGAACGGGCCGACGAAGGCGATCGCGGCGACGAAGCGCCTGCTGTGGAGCGGGGCGGGCTCGTCCTTCGACGCCGTCCTCCCCGACGAGGCGCGGACCGTGAGCGAGCTCTCCGGCACCCACGACTCGCGCGAGGGACTCGCCGCCGTCATCGAGCGGCGCTCGCCGAACTACGAGGGGCGGTGACCGCCCGGTGCGCTACGGCGACGACGGCTTCCTCGCGGAGTGGGGCCGCGCGTGGTCCGAGGACCTCGACGGACTCCTCGCGCTCATGACCGAGGACGCGGTCTACACCGACGTCGGCTCCGACCTCGCGTTCCACGGCCACGACGAGATCCGCCGCTTCCACCGCTTCATGGAGACGTTCACCCCCGACGGGCTCATCGAGTTCCACGAGGCGCACGGCGACGACGACGGCTTCGCGGCCACGTGGACGTGGTCGGGCACCGCGAGCGGCCCGATGAAGGTCCGCGACACCGTCCACCCCGCGAGCGGCAAGAGCTTCTCGGTCCCGGGCGTCGCGTTCTGCACGCTCGCCGACGACGGGCGGATCGCGACGCACCGCGACTACTGGGACGTCCACGACGTGCTCCTCCAGATCGGGGCCGTCGCATGAGGCGCTTCGAGGGCCGCCGGGCGCTCGTCACCGGCGGGAGCAAGGGGATCGGCGAGGGCATCGCGCGGCGTCTCGCCGCGGAGGGGGCGCACGTCGTCATCGCCGCACGCGGGCTGGAGCTCGCCGAGCAGGTCGCCGGGGAGATCGGCGGGACCGCCGTCGAGGTCGACATCGCCGACGTCGAGCGCGCGATCGCGGTCGTGAAGGAGCAGGGGACGCTCGACGTCCTCGTCAACAACGCGGGCTTCGACGACTTCGACTACCTCACGAACACGACGCCCGAGCGCTGGCGCCGCCTGCTCGCCGTCAACCTCGAGGGCATGTTCGCGTGCACGCAGGCGGCGCTCCCCGCGATGCAGGAGGCGGGCTACGGCCGCATCCTCAACATCGGCTCGGAGGCCGGGCGCATCGGCTCGAAGGGCAACGCGGTCTACGCGACGACGAAGGGCGGGATCATCGCGTTCTCGAAGTCGATCGCGCGCGAGAACGCCCGCTACGGCATCACCTGCAACACGCTCGTCGTCGGCCCCATCGACACGCCGCTCACCGAGGCGGCCCGCCAGGTCCCCGAGGTCGGGGAGAAGATGGTCCAGGCGATGAAGGACGGCACGCTCCTGCGGCGCCTCGGGACGACCGACGAGGTCGCGGCCGCCGCGGCGTTCCTCTGCGCCGAGGAGGCCTCGTTCGTCACCGCCGAGGCGCTCGGCGTCAGCGGCGGCATGGGCGTCAGCGCCGGCTGAGCCCGCCCGGGGAGGCCCGAACCGGATTCCTGCGGCGCCCTGGCGCCGCAGGAATCCGGTTCGGCCGGTCAGGGCTGCCTCAGGTGCGGCGGAAGCGGACGACGTGCTCGCTGCGGTCCTCCTCCACCAGCCCGTCCGCGGCGAGGAGGTCGAGGTGCCCGATGACCTCCGAGAGCGTGAGGAAGACCTGCTTGATCGCGACCTCGCCCCACTTCTCGGTCGCGATCTCGTGCGCGGTCAGCGCACGATCGCCGAGCAGCTCGAGGAACTGCTCGGCGCGACGCTCCTGGGACCGCAGGCGGGCGTCGATGAGCGTCCGGTGGTCGGTGACCGGCCCGCCGTGGCCGCCGAGGACGATGTCGGCCTCGAGCTCGCGGCTGCGGCGCAGCGACTCCCGGTAGGCGATGAGCGGCTTCGGGCGGCGACCGTCCCACCGGCCGAGCGGGCGGGCGATGAGCGCGTTGGACGAGATGTCCTTGAGGAGGTGGTCCCCCGCGATGACGATGCGCCGGGCCTTGTCGTGGAGCACGGTGTCGGAGGGCGAGTGCCCCGGGAGCCAGTGGACGTCGAAGTCGTGAGCGCCGAGCCGGATCGTCTCGCCGTCGGCGACCGTCTCCGCGACCGTCGCGGGGGCGCCCCAGCCGCGGACGACCGAGGCCATCGCGTGGAGGGCCTCGGCGACGTGCGGCTCGACGCCGTGGCGCGACATGACGAGGAAGGCGTCGTCGTCGTCCTGCTCGGCGTGGTGCGTCCAGTCACGCAGCACCGGCACGAGCTGCTCGAGCGCGACGATGCGCGTCCCCGATCGCGCGGCGATCTCGCCGGCGAGGCCGAGGTGGTCGATGTGCTGGTGGGTGACGAAGAGCCGCGCGATGTCGCCGAGCGCGTACCCGCGCTCCGCGAGCCGGAGCTCGAGCGCGCCGAGCGCCGTCGCCGAGTTCGGCCCCGCATCGACCAGGGCGGGCTCGTCGCCCTCGATGAGATAGACGCCGACGTCGCCGATCGCGAAGGGCGTCGGGACGGGGATGCGGTGGATGCCGTCGCTCGCGGCGCGCTGGAGCGCGGAGAGGCCCTCCGCGTCGATCGTCGTCGTGGCCACGTCCACAGCCTACGGCGTGCGCAGGGTGACGCAGACGATCCGGGTGAGCGCCTCGGCGATGCGCCTGCGGCCGGCCGGGGTCGCCATCGCCTCCGACCGGCTGAACGTCCGCTCCAGCATCCACGCGAGCGCGTCGGCGGTCTCCGCCGGCGGCAGGTCGTGCGCGATCGTGCCCGCCTGCCGACCCCGGCGGATGAACCGCTCGATCGCACGCGCGTAGTCGCCGACCGCGTCGAGATACGCCTCGCGGATCGCGGCGTCGTACAGCGACGCCTCGCCGACGGCGCGCATGATGACCTCGTCGGCGCGATAGGCCTCCAGCAGCAGGTCCATGCCCGCCCGCACGTCCTCCTCGCGGACCTCCGCCCGCCCGGTGAGCCAGTGCCGCTGGGCGTCGTAGAGGCGGCGCAGCGCGCCCGCGCTCAGCGCCCGCAGCATCGACGACTTGTCGTCGAAGTACTTGTAGAAGGTCGAGCGAGCGATCCCCGCGCGGCCGATGAGGCGCTCCACGCTGAGGTCGCGAAAGGGCGTGCCGTCCGCCATGAGCTCGTCGAGCGCCGCTCCGAGCAGCGCCTCGACCTCTTGCTGCGAGTAGGCGCGGCCCTGGCGGGACGACTTCGTCTGCTCTGGCACCGCCGGGAACCCTAGCACCCACTTCGTACAGCCTGTACGATGTGGCCATGGCGACAACCGCACCCCGACCACGACCGTCGATCTTCACCGACGAGCACGAGCAGCTCCGCGAGTCGATCCGCGCGTTCATGACGCGCGAGGTCGTCCCTCACGTCGAGGAGTGGGAGGAGACCACGTTCCCCGACGAGATCATCCGGCGCATGGGCGAGCTCGGGTTCCTCGGGCTCTCGATGCCGGAGGAGTACGGCGGCCAGGGCGGCGACTACTTCACGAACATCATCCTCGCCGAGGAGGTCGCCCGCGCGGGCAGCGGCGGCTTCCTCATGGGCCTCTCGGTCCACACCGACATGGTCATGCCGCCTCTCCACGAGTTCGGCACCGAGGAGCAGCGGCGCCGCTACCTCCCGGAGGGGATCGCCGGCCGCGAGATCTTCGCGCTCGGGATCACCGAGCCCGACGCGGGGTCGGACGTCGCGGGCATCAAGACCCGCGCGGTCTACGACCCGGCGGCCGACGAGTACGTCATCAACGGCTCGAAGACCTACATCACGAACGGCCACCGCGCCTCGATGATCGTCCTCGTCACGAAGACGGACCCGGACGCCGGGCACGGCGGGTTCACGCTCTTCCTCGTCCCGATGGACACCCCGGGCGTCGTCCGCGAGCAGAAGCTCGAGAAGATGGGCATGAAGGCGTCCGACACGGCGCTGCTCGCCTTCCAGGACGTCCGCGTCCCGGCGAGCGCCGTCCTCGGCGAGGTCGGCAAGGGCTTCCAGCACATCATGTGGGAGCTGCAGGCCGAGCGCGCGATCGCCGCCGCCGGCTGCCTCGCCTACGCCCAGCTCGCGTTCGACAAGACCCTCGAGTACGCGCTCGAGCGCAAGACGTTCGGCAAGCCGATCGGCAACCACCAGGCCATCCGCCACAAGTTCGCCGACATGGCGATGGAGCTCGAGGCGACGCGCCAGTTCATCTACGCCGTCGCCCGCGACTACGCGAACGGCGCCTACAACGTGCGCGAGATCTCGATGGCGAAGCTCAAGGCGTCGCAGGTCGCCTGGGACGTCGCCGACCAGTGCGTCCAGATCCACGGGGGCGCCGGCTACATGAAGGAGTATACGGTGGAGCGCATCCTCCGCGACCTCCGGCTCTACCGGATCGGCGCGGGCGCCGACGAGATCATGCTCGACGTCATCGGGAAGACCTATGGGCTCTGAGGCGATGATCGAGGACCTCACGCGCGAGCTCTACGCCGCCCTCGACCGGGGCGACGCGGACGCGCTCGACACGCTGCTCGCCCCCGACTTCGTGGGGGTCTTCGCCGACGGCATGCCGGCCGGCGGCGGCCGGCACGAGGGCCCCGCCGCCGCCCGCGAGGACGGGTGGTGGGCGATCGGCCGCGCCTTCGCCGTGCGACCGCAGCCGGACGAGACGGTGCGCTGCGAGGACGGCCGCCTGCTCGTCCGCGGGAGCTACCGCGGGACCGAGCGCGCGACCGGCCACGAGGTCGACGCGGCCTTCATGCACCTCTGGCGTGCGCGCCGGGGCCGGCTCGTCGAGCTGCGCCAGGTGACGGACACGGCCCGCTGGACGGTGGCGGCATGAGCGCCCCGGACCGGATCAGCCTCGAGGTCGAGGACGGCATCGCGCGGATGACGCTGGTGCGCGTCGCGGAGGGGAACGCGATCGACAAGGCGATGATCGACGCGCTCGGCGACGTGGTGGCCGAGATCGAGGAGCGCGCCCGCCCGGACGACGTGCGGGCCGTCCTCATCGCGGCCGAGCACCGCCACTTCACCGTCGGCGGCGACCTCCGGTGGCTCAACGTCGAGGCGGAGCAGCTCGGGGACGCGCTCGCCGAGCTCGTCGTGCCGTTCCACGACGCGCTCCTGCGGCTCGCCTCCGCCCCGGTGCCCGTCGTGGGCGCCGTCGGCGGGCCGATCGCGGGCGGCGGGCTCGGGATCGCGTGGGTCGCCGACATGCTCATCGCCTCCCCCCAGGCCAAGTTCGCCTCAGGCTTCGTCAAGCTCGGGCTCAGCGGCGACGGGGGCAGCTCGTGGTGGCTCCCGCGGCTCATCGGCCTCCGGCGGGCGCAGGAGATGACCTTCAGCGGGCGGGTCATCGACGCCGAGACGGCGCTCGAGTGGGGTCTCGTCACCGAGGTCGTCCCCGAGGAGGAGCTGCTCCCGCGCGCGGAGGCGCTCGCGGCGCAGCTCGCCGCGGGGGCGCCCGCCGGGCTCGCGGAGATGCGCAGCAACCTGCGCGCGTCCTGGGACCGCACCATCGCCGAGGGGTACGCCGCGGAGACCGCGGCGATGGACCGGACGGGCCGCACCCTCGACGCCCACGAGGGGATCACCGCGTTCAACGAGAAGCGGGTCCCCGCCTTCCGCGGCACCTGACGGCCGCCAGGAGGATTTGACACCTGTCGAGTCCTGCGGTTACGGTCGATCTCATCACTGGCGGGGGCCGGCGCGCCCCCGCCGACGAGGAGAGAGAGGAGCCGCATGACCACGATCGACGCACCTGCCGTCGACGACGCCGTCGTCCCCGCGACCGCCGACCACGAGGTCGTCGTCGTCGGCGCGGGGTTCAGCGGCATCGCCGCCGCGATCAAGCTCGACGAGCTGGGCCTCCACGACTACCTCGTCGTCGAAGAGGGCGACGACGTCGGCGGGACCTGGCACTGGAACCGCTACCCCGGGGTCGCGGTCGACATCCCGTCGTTCAGCTACCAGTACTCCTTCGCCCCCCGGGCGGACTGGTCGCGCGTGTACGCCCCCGGCGAGGAACTGCGCGGGTACGCCCAGGGGATCGTCGACCGCTACGGCATCCGCCCGCGGATGCGCTTCGGCACGCGCATCACGTCCGCGGACTTCGACGAGGCGACCGACACGTGGCGGCTCGGCACGGACGCGGGCGACGAGATCGTGGCCCGGCACGTCGTCATCGCGACCGGCGCGCTCTCGCAGCCCAAGCCCGTCGACATCGAGGGCCTCGACGTCTTCGCCGGCGAGACGGTCCACACCTCGCGGTGGGATCACGACCTCGACCTCCGCGGCAAGCGGGTCGCGGTCATCGGGACGGGCGCCTCGGCGGTGCAGCTCATCCCGGCGATCGCGCCCGACGTCGCCCACCTCACCGTCTTCCAGCGGACGCCGATCTGGTGCCTGCCGAAGCTCGACGGGCCGATCTCGGCGACGTCGAGCCGGCTCCTCGAGAAGGTCCCCGGCCTGCAGCGCGGCATGCGCGCGCTCAGCCAGGCGCTCGTCGAGCTCGAGTTCCCGCTCGCGCTCCACTTCCCGAAGCTCATCCCGAGCGCGGCCTTCGCCGAGAAGATCGCGCGCCGGAAGCTCGAGCGGCAGGTGCACGACCCCGAGACGCGGGCCAAGCTCACCCCCGACTACGACCTCGGATGCAAGCGCCCGGCGTTCCACAACACGTACCTCGAGACCTACAACCGCGACAACGTGTCGCTCGAGACGACGCCGATCGAGCGCATCACGGAGACGGGGATCACCGTCGCGGACGGGACGCACCACGAGATCGACGTCCTCGTCCTCGCGACGGGCTTCAAGGTCTTCGAGCGCGGGAGCATGCCGCCCTTCCCGACGGCGGGGCGAGACGGCGTCGACCTCGCCGCGTTCTGGGAGGAGAACCGCTTCCAGGCCTATCACGGGGTGAGCGTGCCGGGGTTCCCGAACCTCCACTTCGTGTTCGGGCCCTACGGGTACAACGGCGCCTCGTACTTCACCCTCATCGAGAACCAGCTCCGCCACATCGGCAGGCTCCTCGGCGAGGCGAGGTCTCGCGGCATCTCGCGCGTCGAGGTGAGGCGCGAGGCGAACGACCGCTACTTCTCCTCGATGCAGCGGCGACGCCGTCACCAGCTGCTGGTGCACGGCAACTGCGGCACCGCGAACAGCTACTACTACGACGCGCACGGCGACACGCCGTTCCGCGTCGCGCCGACGCTCGAGGTGCAGTGGCGCTCGACGCGGTTCCCGCTGCGCGACTACGCGTTCACGGGGAGCCGGTCGCGGAAGGCCCGCCGGGCGGCCGCAGCCGCCACGGCGACCGACTGATCCCGCCCCGTCATCCCACCCGGAGGGGCGCTCACAGCCCCTTCGGGTGCCGGACGCGGAACCCGTCGCGCTTGCCGATGACCGGTCGCCAGGCGACGCCCTTCGTCCCGGACCGGTGACCGACCGCGCTCGTGTCGAGGCGCAGGCCGGCGATCTCCATGTAGACGTGGCCCCGGTTCGCGTAGATCGTCACGTGCCGGCCCTCGCCGGAGAAGAACGAGCGCGCGAGCCGGCCGCTCACCTTCGGCGCGCGCATGACGCCGGTCTTGATGAGGGGGTAGCTCACGGCGCCCGAGCAGTCGTAGCCCTTGTCCTCGAGCCGCGCGTGACCGCCTCCCCACTTGTACGGCTTGCCGACGATGCGGTTCGCCGCCCTGATCATGTCGCGCACGCGCTTCGGCGCCCCGTGGGGGATCGCCGCGGTCCCGTCCGGCCGGATCTTCGCCTTCGTCCCCTTCACGACCTTCATGCGGGTCTCGGGCATCTCCGGCTCCGGCTCGGGCGCGGGCTCCTCGGGGCGGAGGTCCTCGCCGTCGTCCCACCACTCGCCGTCGTCCACCCACCCGGTCTCGGGGACGGCGACCGGCGGGGCCTCATCGAGCGGGACCTGCGCGGATGCGGGCGAGGCGAGCGCGAGCGGGACGGCGGCGAGCACGGCGACGAGCGCCGCGGGTGCGGGCGTGCGCATGAGCCGTGTCTCGACGCGCGCACCCGCGCGCGCGAGGGTCGCGGCCGGGCGCTGGACGGATGTCCCCGGCCTACGCGGTGGCGGCGGCGGGTGCGAGGCCGAGCTCGTCGACGGCGCGCTGTCGCAGCTCGATCTTGCGGACCTTGCCGGTGACGGTCATGGGGAACTCGCTGGTCGGCCGGATGTAGCGGGGGACCTTGTAGTGGGCGATCTTGCCGCGGCAGAACTCGCGCAGCTCGTCCTCCGTGGGGGTCTCGGCGTCGTCGCGGAGCTGGACCCAGGCGCAGATCTCCTCGCCGTAGCGCTCGTCGGGGACGCCGACGACCTGGACGTCGACGATCTGCGGGTGGGTGAGGAGGAACTCCTCGATCTCGCGCGGATAGATGTTCTCGCCACCGCGGATGATCATGTCCTTGATCCGCCCGACGATCTTCACGTAGCCGTCCTCCCCCATCACCGCCTGGTCGCCGGTGTGCATCCAGCGCGCCGCGTCGATCGCCTCGGCGGTCTTCTCGGGCTCGTCCCAGTAGCCGAGCATCACCGAGTAGCCGCGCGTGCAGAACTCGCCCGGCGTGCCGCGCGGGACCGTGAGGCCGTCCCATTCCCCGCCCACGCCGACCACGCGGATCTCGACGTGCGGATGGACCGCCCCGACGGTCGCGGTGCGGTGCTCGACGTCGTCGCCGGGCAGCGTCTGCGTCGAGACGGGCGAGGTCTCGGTCATGCCGTAGGCGATCGTCACCTCGGCCATGTGCATGCGGTCCATCACCTGCTTCATCGTCTCCACCGGGCACGGCGAGCCGGCCATGATCCCGGTGCGCAGCGACGTGAGGTCGTAGCTCGCGAAGTCGGGATGCTCGAGCTCGGCGATGAACATCGTCGGCACCCCGTAGAGCACGGTGCAGCGCTCCTCCTGCACCGCGTCGAGCACCGCCCCGGGCTCGAAGGCGTCGGCGGGGAGGACGACGCACGCCCCGTGCGAGGTCGCCGCGAGGTTGCCCATCACCATCCCGAAGCAGTGGTAGTAGGGCACCGGCACGCAGATCCGGTCCTCCTCGCTCACCCGGCAGCCCTCGCCGACGAAGTACCCGTTGTTGAGGATCGAGTGGTGCGAGAGCGTCGCGCCCTTCGGGAACCCGGTCGTCCCCGACGTGTACTGGATGTTGATCGCCTCGAACGGGTCGAGGCGCGCCGAGCGCTCCCGCACGACCTCGACGTCCACGCCGTCCGCGCCGGCCAGCAGCTCATCCCACGAGGCGTCGTCGAAGAACACCGCCCGCTCCAGGCCCGGCAGCTCGCCGCGCACCTCGTCGGTCATCGCGACGTAGTCCGAGGTCTTGAACGACGAGGCCGCGATGAGCATCCGGCACCCCGACTGCTTCAGCGCATAGGCGAGCTCGTGCGTCCGGTAGGCGGGGTTGATGTTCACCAGCACGATCCCGAGCTTCGCCGTCGCGTACTGCACGACCATCCACTCCGCCCGGTTCGGCGCCCAGATCCCCACCCGGTCGCCCTTCTCCAGGCCCGCCGCCACCAACGCGCGCGCGACCCGATCCACCTCCGCATCGAGCTCGGCGTAGGTCCACCGGATGCCCTGGTGACGCGCGACCAGCGCCGGGCGATCGCCACACCGCGCCACCGTCCGCTCCAGGTTCGCCCCGATCGTCTCCCCGAGCAGGGGGACGTCGCTCGCGCCGTGCGCGTAGGACGGCATGGACTGGATCGTCATCGGTCTCTCCTCTCGACGCGGTGTCAGCCGACGCTACCGCCTCCCGAGCCCGCGGTGTGTCGGAATGCACCGGGCGCCTGGGCGCATTCCGACACAGCGGGTCGCGGTCAGGGCTGCGAGGGGTGCGGCGGGTCCTGCGGCGTGGCGAAGCGGCCGCCGTCGATGAGCTCGACGCGGTAGCCGTCGGGGTCCTGGACGAAGGCGATCCGCGGCAGGTCGTCGCGGCCACCGGGGTGGAACGGCGGCTTCTCCGGCTCGACGCCGGCCGCCTGCTTCACGGCCGCGAGCGTCGCGTCGATGTCGTCGACCGCGAGCGCGATGTGGTTGTAGCCGTCGCCGAGGTCGTAGGGCTGCTCGCGCCCGACGTTCACCGTGAGCTCGAGCGTGTCGCCGCCGCCCGGAAGACCCATGTAGACGTTGAACGCCGAGTCGAAGTTGAGCTGCCCGCGGCGCTCGAAGCCGAGCGCCGCGTAGAAGCGCACGGACGCGTCCGGGTCGGCGACCCGGACGCACGTGTGCACGAAGGACGCGCTCATGCCGCCGCCCCGGCCGCCGTCGCGCTCGTCGTCGCGCCGAGGTGGCGCCGCAGGAACGCGACCTGATGGGCGACGACCGCCTCGCCGCACGCGGTCCCGGGGTAGACGTCGAAGTGGTCGCACGGGTAGTGACGCACCTCGGCGCGCCCCTTGATCGCGGCCTTCATCGACGACGCGGGCGGGACCGTCTGATCCTCGTCGGCGATCTGGACGAGGAGCGGGCAGCGGATCTTCGACGCGAACCGGCCCGGCCGGTACATGGCGATCTGGAGGAAGATCCGCGACGCGACCTCGTTGCGCCAGCTCGGTCCGGCGATGCCCGTCATCCCCTCGTAGGCGCCGGGCGCGGTGAGCGCCGCGACCTCGCCCGGGCGCCCGACCGCGGGCGTGAGGAGCGCCGGCCGCCCGCGCAGCGCGCCGATCGCGTCCTTGAGTCCGAGCAGCGTCAGCCGGTTGCCGAACATCGGGCCCTCGCGCTTGAGGATGGCGAGGAGCGCCGCGAAGCCGTCGGCCGCAGGCGTGAGGGCGACCGTCGCCGCGAGCCGGTGGTCCGTCGCGGCGATCTGGAGGACGTGCCCGCCGGCGAACGACGTCCCCCACGCGACGATGCGGTCGGGGTCGACGCCGTCCATCGCGCGCGCGTGCGCGATCGCGGCGAGGTAGTCCTCGCGCTGTCGCTTCGGGGAGAGGAGCTGGCGGGGCTCGCCCTCGCTCGCGCCGAAGTGGCGGTAGTCGAAGAGGAGGACGTCGGTGCCGGCGGCGGCGAGGCCCTCGGCGATGCCGACGAGCCCCGTGTCGCGGGTGCCGGAGAAGCCGTGCGCCATGACGACGCAGGGCCGGCCGCGCTCGCCGGCGAGGTCCTCGCCCTCCCCGGTGTAGTGCCAGGCGGCGCACATGTCGTCACCGGACGGGAAGCGGACATCGGCGGGTGTGGTCATGGGTCTCCTCCGTAGATCGTGGTCAGCCAGACGGCGGTGAGGGCGTCGACGACCGCCTGGGTCGCCGCCGGTCGGTCGGGGATCTCGTCGCGCAGGTGGCGCTCGAGAGATCGCTCGTTCATCGAGAGCAGGACGTCGGCGAGGCGCTCGGGCGCCGCGGCGGTCGTCGCGCGGCCCGCCTGCTGCTCGGCCGCGATGCGCTCGGTGAGCGGCGCGCGGAACACGTCCATCCACTGCTCCCAGAGCGCGCGGACGTCGTCGTCGCCCGCCGCGGCGTCGAGCATCGCGAGCACGAGATGGCGATGGGCCACCCACGCCTTCGCGGTCCCGGCGAGCGCCTCGCGGACGGCCGCGGCCGGGTCGTCGGCGTCGCCCGCGAGGAACGCCTGGGCGTCGCCGAGGATCTCGTCCGCGAGCCCGCGGAGGACCTCGGTGACCGCCGCCTCCTTGCTCGGGAAGTAGAAGTAGAACGCCGACCGCCCGACCCCCGCCCGCTCGGTGATGTCGCCGACGCCGATCTCGGCGAGCGGCCGCTCCTCGAGGAGCGCGGCGAGCGCGGCGATCAGCTCCGCCCGCCGCCGCTCGCCCTTCGACGGCGGTCGGCGGCCCGGGAGGCCCGGCAGCGCGGCGGCCTCAGGCGGCATGGGCACCTGCCCGCGATGCGCGCCCGGCGAGCGGCACGGGACCGAGATCGGCGACCCGCCGGCGGCCCGCGGGGATCTCGCGATGGTGGATGTCGCGGTCGTAGTCGAAGTAGTCGATCTGCTGGGTGTGGCGGGCGCTCGCGTTGTAGTGCCCGACGTACTTCGCCTCGTCCGCGGCGATCGTCGCCCGCATCTCGTCCGGGGCGGGCGGCCGGTAGGTGCCCGCGAGGTAGCGCGCGACGAGGCGGGCCTGGACCTCGACGAACGGGAACAGCGTCGGGATCGCCTGCGCGAACCCGACGAGGACGATGTCGTCGATGTCGGGCGAGAAGATCCGCTTGTAGAGCGGCAGCACGTTGCCGGGCGCGCTGAGGAGGTCCTCGTCGAGGAACGGGAACGTGATGTTGTAGCCCGTGGCGTAGACGATCGCGTCGAACTCCGCCGACGTGCCGTCCTCGAAGTGGACGGTCGAGCCGTCGAGGCGGCTGACGTTCGGCTTCGCGACGGCGTCACCGGAGCCGAGGCGCAGGAGCAGCTCGCTCGACGCCGTCGGGTGCGCCTCGAGGAAGTTGTGGTTCGGACGGGGCAGCCCGTAGTCCTCGGGGCGGCCGGAGACGAGCCGCGGAAGCCCGCGCACGAGTCGGCGCTGGACGGAGAGCGGGACGTACGGGAGCGTCCTCGCGAGCCGGTCGAGCGGCATCCCGAAGACGTACTTCGGCATGACCCACGCACCGGAGCGCGTCGAGATCGTCACCTCGTTGCCCCACGCCTTCTGCGAGAGCTCGCTGACGATGTCGGCCGCGCTGTTGCCGATCCCGACGACGAGGATCCGCTTGCCGGCGAGGTCGTGCGGATCGGTCGGGGAGATGTACTCGTGCGAGTGCATCTCCAGCCCCGTGAACTCGCCGGGGAAGTCCGGCCAGCGCGGGTCCCAGTGGTGGCCGTTGGCGACGACGAGCACGTCGAACGGCCGGGTCTCGCCGTCCTGCGTGCGGACCTCCCACCCGCCGCCGTCGAGCCGGCGGGCGTGCTCGACGCCGTTCCCGAAGCGGATCCGCTCGCGGAGGCCGAAGACGTCGGCGTAGTCGTCGAGGTACGCCTTGATCTCGGAGTGGTGCGGGAAGTCCGGGAAGGACTCCGGCATCGGGTAGTCGTGGAAGGAGAGGAGGTCCTTCGACGTGTCGATGTGGAGCGACGCGTAGGCGCTCGACTTCCCGTTCGGGTTGCGGAAGGCCCAGTTGCCGCCGACGCGGTCGGAGAGCTCGAAGCACTCGTACGGGATGCCGTAGTCGCCGAGGTTCTTTCCCGTCGTGAGCCCGCTGATCCCCGCGCCGACGACGCACGCGCTCGGTCGATCTCCCATTGCTCCCTCTCCTCTCGGGCGACGGTCGTCCTCGACCGTACCCGCGTCGGCTGACACGTGTCAACTGCGCTCGACGCGCGCCGACGCCCTGCCGCTCAGGTCATGCGGGCCCGGCGTCCGGCGTGACCCCGGAGTTGAGGGTCGTGAGCTTCGGATAGGCGGCGCGAAGCTCGCGCACGAGGGTGTCGAGCGGGAGGTCCTCGAACATGCCGTGGTCGGTGACGTACTCCATGTAGCGGGAGCCGTCCCCGGAGAACTGGTGCAGCAGCGCGTCCGCGGTCCCGTCGAAGTCGAGGGGCTCGACGCCGAAGCGCTCGCAGAGCTCGCTGTTGAACGCCGGGCTCGCCTTGCGCCAGGTGCCATCGAGCCAGAGCGTCGCGTACCCGTGCCAGACGAAGAGATCGGTCCCCATCTCCTCGCGGAGGCGCTCGGTCTGCAGGTGGTTGCGGACGTCGGCGAACGCGAGGCGCGCCGGGATCCCGACCGCGCGGGCCGATGCGGCGAGGACGACCGACTTCGGCACGCAGTACGCCCTGCCGGCCCGCAGCACGTGGCTCGCGTGGTACTCCTCGGGACCGGTCGGCAGCGTGTACGGGTCGTAGCGGATCTCGTCCCGCACGGCCGCGAACAGGCGACGGGCGCGCTCCGCGTCGCTCTGTGCGCCGGCCGTCACGCGCTCGGCGAAGGCGACGACGTCCGGGTGGTCTGAGTCGATGAAGGACGTCGGCGCGAGGTCGGCGTCGGTGGGCGGTCCGGTCACGGGCATGACCACACAGGATACGCCCCCTGGGGGTCCGTTCGTCCGTCCAGGCACGTTCAGTCCCCGCGTGTCGCGGCCGATCCCTGGACGGATGAAGAAGCTCGTCGCCACGGGCGCGCTCGCGCTCGCCCTCCTCCCGGCCGCCCCCGCGCGGGCGGAGGTCTCCGCGCGCATCGTCGGCGGCGACCTCGCGACGAAGGAGCAGTACCCCGGCGTCGTCTCGGTCGGCGCCTCGTGGATCTCGACGGAGTTCGACGCCCACTACTGCGGCGGCTCGCTGGTCCATCCCGAATGGGTGCTCAGCGCCGCACACTGCTTCACCAGCTTGGACGACCCGGCGTGGACCCGCGTCGTCGTCGACCCCGGCGACCTCTCGACCGTCGACGTGCTCCGCGCCCGCACCGTGAGCTCGATCGTCCCCCACCCGTCCTACGACCCCGGCGCGGGCGGCCCGTACGACGTCGCGCTCGTGAAGCTCTCCGCGGCGATGCCGGAGGCGCCGACCGTCCGGATCCCCGCGTCCGACGACCTCTCACTCTCCGCCGCCGGCACCCCGGCGACCGTCGTCGGCTACGGCTCCACGGACGCCGACGCGACGACCTTCGCGCCCGAGCTCCGCAAGCTCGACGTCCTCGTGCAGGACGACGCATCGCCGAGCTGCGGCCTGCCCGACGGCGACATCGAGATCTGCACCGAGGCGCTCCCGTCCGCGACGCCCCCGTCCTCGTCGTGCTCCGGCGACAGCGGCGGACCGCTCTTCGGGAGCGCGTCGGACGCCCTCGTGCAGATCGGCATCGTGAGCCGCGGACCCTTCCCGTGCTCGAACGGCGGCGGCGTCGAGGGCCTCTACACGGAGACGCGCGCGATGCGAGCCTGGATCGAGTCGGTCATCGGCGAGGCGCTGCCGGTCGCCGGCGAGGAGGCGGCGCCCGAGCCCGCGCCCGAGCCGACGCCCGAACCCGCGCCGGCGCCGGCGCCAGAGCCGACTCCCGCGTCGACTCCCGCTCCCGCCCCCGCGCCGACCCCCGCCCCCATCCCGACCGCCGCGCAGGTGCCTGCACCCGTCCCCGCGCCCGCGTTCACGCCGTCGGCGGAGGTCCTCAAGAGCCCGGCGAAGCTCCAGGTCGAGCGGGCGGACGTCGACGAGGGCTCGACTCGCAACACGCTCGACGTCCTCGCCCGCATCACGAGGCGCGCCACCGGCGAGGTGAGCGTGAGCTACCGCTCCTCCGGCCGCACGACCCGGTTCACCGCCGACATCGAGGACGGCACGATCCGCTTCCGCCGCCGGCTGCCCACGTCGCAGGACAAGACGACGGGCATCCTCGAGATCGAGTACGCGGGCAACGACCGCGTCCGCGAGGACGAAGTCCGCCTCCGCGCCGGCGGCGACCGGTCGCGCCTGCGCCGCACGAAGGCCGAGATCGCCGGCGGCCGCCTGCGCGTCGGCGGCACGATCGCCGGGAACGCGGCCGGCGTCGTGCGGATCCGGCTCGAGCACATGGGCGCCGACGGCTCGCTCCTCACCCCCGACTTCACCGCGCGGATCGACGACGGCGAGTGGACGCTCGACGAGCCGCTCCCGCTCGCCGCGGCCCTCCTCGGCGGCCAGCTCTCGATCCAGTACACGGGTTCCGAGTCCCGCGGGCTGCGCGGCGAGCAGGACGCGAAGCAGGTCCTGCCGTAGGTGTGGCGGCGCCGGGTACGGTGTCCTCGTGACACCGTACCCGCTCTGCCACGAGGGCATCTGCGCCTCCGAGGCGCCGCCGGTCGTCGGCGACCGGCTCACCGGCTGCGACCTGACGATCGCCGAGGCGGCGCGCCGGCTCGAGGCCGGTGAGGACGTCCCGCTCACCGAGGTCCAGCGACGGATCGTCGAGGAGCACCTCGCCGGCGGGCGGTGGTCGTCCTGATCGCCCTCTTCGACCTCAACGGGACGCTCACCGACCCGTCGGGCATCGGCGAGCCCTGGGACCGCCCGGACCTCGGGCTGCGCACGCTCCGCGGCGCGGTCCTCTCCGGCATGGCGTCGACGCTCGCCGGGCGCCCGTTCGTCCCGTTCGCCGAGCACGTCCGTGACGCGCTCGCGATCGAGGTCGACGCCGAGGGCCTCGATCCCGGCCTGATCGACGCGGCGATGGAGCGCGCGAAGGCGCTCGACCCGTGGCCCGACGCGGCGCCCGCGCTCGCCCTGCTCCGCCAAGCGGGCGTCGGCACCGCGGTCCTCACGAACAGCGGCGCCCGGTCGGGCGAGGCGACCCTCGCCGCCGCCGGGCTGCGCGACCGGCTCGACGCCGTCTTCGGCGTCGACGCCGTCCAGCGCTACAAGCCGCATCCCGACACCTACGGGCACGCGGTCCGCGAGCTCGGCGTCCCCGCCGCGGGCGTCGTCCTCGTCGCCGCGCACCAGTGGGACACGACGGGCGCCCGCGCCGCCGGACTGCGGACGGCGTGGGTCTCGCGTGGCGAGGGCGTCCTCGGCACGACGGCGCTGGAGCCGGAGATCCGCGGCGCGGACCTCCTCGAGGTGGCACGCCGGCTCACGGGCGCCACCGGCTGACCGTCCCGGGTCAGGGCGCCCAGTCGACGGTCGGCTGGAGCACCGCTTCGACGAGCGCATCGCTGCGCAGCCGGGTGCCTCCCTGGTAGTCGGGGTTCTTCACCATGTCGAGGAACGCCTGCCGCGACGGGTAGCGCACGAGGAGCACCGCATCCCACTCCTGGCCCTGCTCGGCGACGAGGGGTGAGCGGCCGGTGCCGAGGTAGAGGACCTCCGCGCCGACCGCCTCGGCATGCGGAGTGAAGTGCCGCACGTACTCGGCGTAGCCGGACTCCCCTCCGTCGTCGCGGAACCGGAGCAGGTTGAGCATGACGACGGGGCGGCCGTCGTCCTCCTCCATGAACGTGCGGATGTCGTCTCGGGTGGGGTCGATCGCCATCCGGGCATCCTCACACGGCGCCCTGGACGGATGTCGGGGTGACCGGGCACGGCGACGGGTAGCGGGACGCCATGTACATCGGAGTCGGCACACTCATCCTCCTTCTCATCCTTCTCGTCCTCATCTTCTGAGCGCGTCCTCGTCGCGGCGCGCGACGAGTGGCACGATGAGGTGATGACCACCCCGCGGCTGACGGCTGTGCGTCTCGTCGTCCACGGACGGGTCCAGGGCGTGTCCTTCCGCGCGCACGCCGCAGCCGCGGCGCGTGGCGCCGGCGTCGCCGGGTGGGCGGTCAACCGTCCCGACGGGACCGTCGAGATCCGCGCCGAGGGGCCACCGGACGCCGTCGCCGCCGTCGAGCACGCCGCGAGCCGAGGACCGGCCCTCGCCCGGGTCGAGCGCGTCGACCGCGAGGAGGTCCCACCCGAGGGCCTCACCGGGTTCGAGACGCGCTGACCCGCGAGACCGTTCGATGAATCCGCGGCCCGCCGCGGGTCCGAGGTGGAGACCATGGCGGGCGCGAGCGACGATCCCGGCACGATCGTCCTCGTCGACGGTGACGGGGCGGTCGTGGCGCGCGTGCGGAGACCCTCTGCGAAGGCCGACCTCGCGACGGTCGAGACGCTCGCGCGACTCGCGCTCGCGGCGCGCCGTCGCGGCCGGCGCGTGCGGACCGTCGGCGCGTGTCCCGGCCTACGCGCGCTCGTCGACCTCGTCGGCCTCGCCGGCGTCCTCTGCCTCGAGGACACGGGGGAGCCCGAAGGCGCCGAAGAGCTGCGGGTAGAGGAAGTGGTGGAGGCCGGCGATCCCCTCGGGTGAGACCTCGAGGACGACGATCGCCCACGGCTCCCAGAGCCCGTCTCCCGCGGGGTTGTAGATCGCCGCCGCGGGGGCGCCGTTCGCCCGCGTGGGAAGCACGCGCGAGCCCTCGCACTTCGCGCCGGTGCCGGACATGAACCGCACGACCTGCTCGGGGCCCTCGACCCAGAGCGGGAAGGGCGGCATCGAGAACGCGACGTCCTCCCGGAGCAGCCTGGCGAGGCCGTCGAGGTCGTAGGCCTCGAACGCCTCGACGTAGCGCTCGAGCAGCTCGTCGCTCCGGTCGTCCGCGACGCCCGTGCCGGTCCCCTCCTCGTCGAGCTCGAGGTCCGCGAGCGTCGCGCGCGCCCGCTGGAGCGCGCTGTTGACCGAGGCGGTCGAGGAGTCGAGGAGCTCGGCCACCTCCGCGGCGGACCAGTGGAGCACCTCCCGGAGGATGAGGACGGCCCGCTGGCGCGCCGGGAGATGCTGGAGCGCGGCGACGAACGCGAGGCGCAGCGTCTCGCGCGACGCGGCGAGCGCTGCGGGATCGTCGCCGTCGGGCAGGACTCGGGCGTCGGGGACGGGCAGGACCCACGACCGCTCGGGGAGCATCTCGCCGAGATCGCCCCCCGCGTCGGCGGACGGCCCGAGCGTCATCGGCTGCGCGCGGCGCTGCGCGCTCTGCAGGAAGTCGAAGCAGACGTTGCTCGCGATCCGGTAGAGCCACGCCTTGAGAGCCGCCCGCGACTGGAGCCGGTCGGCCGCGCGCCATGCCCGGACCATCGTCTCCTGCACGGCGTCCTCGGCCTCGGAGCCGGAGCCGAGCATGCGGTAGCAGTAGCCGGTGAGCCCGCGGCGGTGGCTCTCGAGCTCCGCGTCGAGCGAGAGTGTGGGACCGCTCGTCGTCACGAGGGTCATGGTAGGGGTGCTCGCGTGAGGGGGACGGATGTCCCGATGACCGCCCGAGCGGGCGAGACTCATCGGTCGCCTCCCGGACGCCACTCGCGGGCGTCCGGGGACGACCGCGAGGCCTCAGCTGCCGGTGCCCTCGCCGCCCTGGGCGCCCGTGGGGCCTTCCGACGGACGCGGGCAGTCACCGCGGCCGCGGCGCTCGCCGCGCGCCGGACGAACGGAGTCGAACGCGGCCCGCAGCTCCTCGGCCGTGACGCCGAGCTTGCCGGCGAGCAGCGCGTGCTTCTCCGCGCGGGTCTCGCGCTCCTCCGTCGCCCGGGTCTCCTCCTTCACCTCGGCCATCGCGGCCTTCAGAGCCTCGAGCGTCGTGCCGAGCTGCTCGGCGACGCGCGTGAGCTGCGCGTCCGTGAGCCGGTGATGGCGGCGGTGCTTCTTCCCGCGCTTCTTCGCGGACCGCTCGGTCTGGCTCGAGGAATCGCCGCGCGACGGCGGGTCGCCGGCGGACTGACCGGACGCCGCGGGCGTCGCGGTGCCGAGGAGGGCGGCCGCCGAGAGGACGGCGACGACGGTGCGGAACGGGGGCATGGGAGCTCCTTCGTGTGTGGTTTCTCGCCACGGCCGCGACGAGCGTGACCACCAGACGCACACGGCCCGGTGGACGTCAGGAGCGCCGGGGCGCTCTCACGCTTTCCTCACGAAGCGCGGCTCACCGCACGACGATCGACGCGGTGGTGGTCGCGCGGCGCCCGTCGGTCGCCTCGACCGTGAGGACGAGGGTCCTCACCCCCGGGGTCTTGTACGCGACGGAGAACGGGTCGGCGCAGCTCCAGCGGGTCTTGTCGACGTCGCCGTCGCCGTCGAGGTCCCACATGCACTTGCGCAGAGTGCCGCCCGACGAGTCGCGGGCGGTGAGGAGCACCGGGGCGCCCGCGACGGGGTCGGCGGTGAGGATGCCCGCGACGGCCGTGAGCGGCGGACGCACCTCGACCCATGCCTCGCGCAGCGTGACCGCACCGCGGTCGTCGGTCACCTCCACGATGACGCGCAGCGGTCCGACCGCCTGCGGGCGGATGGTGAGCTTCCCGCCCTCGCCGTCCCAGGCGCCCTCGCCGCCGACGTCCCAGCGCACCCGCGCGACGGAGCCGTCGGGGTCGGCGCTCTTCGACGCGTCGACCGTGAACGTCTGGTCGACGTGGATCGCCGAGGGCGCGGAGATCGCGGCGGTCGGCGCGCGGTTGAGCGCCTCGACCCACGTCGAGGCCGTCGCCTTGCGGCCCTTGGAGTCCGTCACCCGGACGCGGACCTCGTAGGCGCCGGGGCGCGACCACGTGAAGCGCTCGTGGATCGACTTGCGCGCGTACCGACCGTCGCCGTCGGTGTCCCACTCGACCCTCGTGATCCGGCGTCCGGACGCGCTGTGGTCCGCGGCGCAGAAGAGCTTCTCGCCCGTGTGCACGGACGGCGCCGCGCAGCCGACGCGGACGACCGGGTCGAGCGACGGGCCGACGCTCACGTGCGCGGTCTCCTCGTCGACCACCCCGGCGCCGTCGCGGACGCGGACGGTGACCGCCCGGACGCCGGGGGTCGCGTAGGTGATCGGGCCCTTCGCGGTCCCCGGGAGGAACGTCCCGTCCCCCTCGAGGTCCCACTCGTACTCGAGGCCCTTGCCGAGCGGATCCTTCGAGCGGCTCGCGTCGACGGTGATCTTCTCGCCGGCGTGCGTCTCGGCGGGGACCTTGAGGACCGCGGTCGGCGCGCGCCGGCCGAGGACGGTGATCGTCGAGCGCGCGACCGCGGAGCGGCCCGAGCGCGAGCTCACCCGCACGGCGATGCGGAACGTCCCGGACCGCACGACGCGCATCGCCGCCGTGTCGCCCTTCGCGTCGTCGAACCGGCCGTCGGCGTCGAGGTCCCAGCGGACCTTCTCGACGGGCCCGGAGGAGTCGTTGGCGGAGAGCTCGAGCCGGTCGCCGACGTGGAGCCGCGAGGACGGATACGCGGTGATGCGCGCCCGCAGCCGTCCCTCCTTCTTCGACGGCCGCTTGCGCTTCGGCACGCTCGGGCTCAGCTTGCCGCCCTTCGCGAGGGCGACGAACCCCTGGGCGTCGCTCGTCCGGCGCCAGCGACGCCGCACGCGGTTGGCGGAGTTGCCCTCGATCGTCGTCATCGTGCCGGAGCGGGAGACCTTCTCCACGATGCCGACGTGGTTCGGCCACGTCACGAGGTAGCCCGGGCGCGGCCTCGTGCGCCACCGCTTCGTCCGCTTCGCCCACGAGACGATCGTCGGGACGTAGCCGAGGCCGCGCCCCGCCGGCCCGATCGGGACCCCGGCCCGCTTCGCCACGTAGGAGACGAAGTACGCGCACCAGGGCGCGCCGAACCACGAGGGCGACGTCGAGCGGACGTAGCGCTTGATCGCCGGCGCCTTGTTCGAGCCGTCGGGGATCTCCTTCACGCCCTTGCGCAGCTCGGCGCGGGCGAGCGAGACGATGCGCTCGGCGCGGGTCGCGGCATCCGCCGCAGCGGGCGCCGCGACGGCGAGGAGGAGCGCGACCGCGAGGGCGCGCAGGAGGCGCCGAGCGCTCATCGGAGCTTGCGATACCTCGTGCGCAGAGCGCTGACGCGCTGCACGTAGTGGCGCGTCTCAGCGTACGGGGGAACGCCGCCGTAGCGCTTGACCGCCCCGGGACCGGCGTTGTAGGCAGCGGCCATGAGCCGGGTGCTCGGCCCGACGATGCGGCGCACCGTCTGCAAGTAGCGCGTGCCGTAGGAGATGTTGGTCTGCGCGTCGTAGAGCCGGGAGACCTTCGCCCCCATCTCGCGAGCGGTCGCCGGCATGAGCTGCATGAGCCCGCGGGCGCCGACCGGCGAGCGGGCGCGGCGGTCGAAGTTCGACTCGGCGTGGATGACCGCGGCCACGAGCGCCGGGTCGAGGGAGCGGCGCCTCGCGTAGCGGATGATGAGCTTGCGGTACTTGACGCCCCGCAGCAGCGACGGGTCGGCGTCGCGCGACGATCCCGGCCGTGTCGACGCCGGCTTCTCCTCCACCGAGGGGGCGGTCGCCGGCGCGTCCGCGCCGCCCGCGTCGTCGGCGCCGTCCTCGAGGTCGGCGAACCACGCGCCGTACTCGGGCTCCGGGACCTCCGGATCCTCCGCGGGCGTCCAGCCCTCTGACGGCTCGTCGCCCCCCGGGTCCGTTTCGCCGGGTCCGGACGCGGGGTCGGCCGGCCACTCCTCCCACCACGGGTCCGCAGCTGCCGTCGCCGGGAACGCGAGCGTGAGAGCGCAGGTGGACAGGACGACGAGTCGTCGGAACGGCGGCACGACCCCCTCGGTCGGACGCGCTCACTGCAACGGACAGCTCGCGTGGACGTCTGGTCGAACTGACGTTCCGGTGTATCGCGGCGCTCCGCCCGCGTCTCAGTCGAGGCGCTCGACGACCATCGCCTGTCCCTGGCCGCCGCCGACGCACATGCTCTCGATGCCGATCCGGCCGTCGGCGTGCTCGAGGCCGCCGATGAGCGTCGTCATGATCCGCACGCCGGTCATCCCGAAGGGGTGGCCGAGCGCGATGCCGCCGCCGTGCGGGTTGACGCGGTCGTCGAAGGGGTCGATGCCGACCTCGTCGCAGACGGGGATGACCTGCGCGGCGAACGCCTCGTTGAGCTCGAAGACGTCGACGTCGTCGATCGTCGCGCCGGCGCGCTCGAGCGCGCGGCCGATCGCCTCGATCGGGCCGATGCCCATGCGCGACGGATCGACGCCCGACACGGCCGAGGAGAGGATGCGCGCACGCGGCCGCAGCCCGAGCTGCTCGGCGCGGGCACGGGACATGACGAGCGCGGCGGCCGCCCCGTCGTTGAGCGGGCACGAGTTGCCCGCGGTGACGCGGCCGTTCTCCCAGAAGACCGGCTTGAGCTCGCCGAGCGACTCGAGCGAGCTGTTCGGCCGCAGCCCCTCGTCGGCGTCGAAGACGCCTCCGTCGGGCAGCGGCACCCCGACGATGTCGTCGGCGCCGACGCCCGCGTCACGTGCCGCGCACGCACGCTCCTGCGAGCGCTGCGCGAAGCGGTCCATCTGCTCGCGCGTGATGCCGTAGTCGTCGGCGACGAGCTCGGCGGTGACCCCCATCGGCGTGAAGATCGCCCCGAGCGTATCGCCCTCCTTCTCGGGGTCGAGGAGCGGGTTCGTCTCGGAGAGCTCGAGACCGCGCCCGACCCGCGAGACCGACTCGACGCCGACGACGACGAACGTGTCGCCCTCGCCGACCTCGATCGCGTGCGCGGCGGAGCGGATCGCCTGCAGCGAGCTCGCGCAGAGCCGCGTGATCGTCTGCGCCGGCACGGCGTGCGGCAGCCCGGAGAGGACGGCGATGCAGCGGCCGACGTTGTAGCCCTGCTCGCCCCACGGGAAGGCGCACCCGCACACGAGGTCGTCGATCGTCTCCGAGTCGACGGCGGGCTGGCGCTCGAGGAGCGCCCGCACGACGTGAGCACCGAGGTCGTCCGGGCGCACGCCGGCGAGCGAGCCCTTGACGGCCCGGCCGACCGGGGTGCGGACGACGTCGACGATGACGGGCTCGCGCCCGGGGTCCTGCGAGGAGCTCGCGTGCATGATGCGGTGGATGCCTTTCCGTTCGCGTGAAGGGTGACGAGGCGCGGGGAACGCTATGCGGGGCAGGGGTCGACCGCCATCGCCCGACGGCGTCAACCCTCTGCCCCATCGGAGCGGTTTTCGCGGTCAGGAGACCGCGCGGTCGCGCCCCTCCCAGTACGGCTTGCGCAGCTCGACCTTGAGGATCTTGCCCGCGCCCGACTTCGGGAGCTCCTCGGCGCGGAAGTCGACGCTGCGCGGGAGCTTGTAGCCCGCGATGAGAGCGCGGCAGTGCTCGATGATCTCCTCGGCCTCGACGTCGTGGCCGTCGCGCACGACGACCGCGGCGTGGACGCGCTCGCCCCACTTCTCGTCCGGCACGCCGAAGACCGCGCACTCCAGCACCGCGGCGTGCTGGTAGATCGCGTTCTCGACCTCGCTCGAGTAGACGTTCTCGCCACCCGAGATGATCATGTCCTTCACGCGGTCGACGATGTAGAAGTAGCCGTCCGCGTCGCGGTAGGCGGCATCGCCCGAGCGGTACCAGCCGTCGGCGTCGAAGGCCGCCGCGGTCTCCTCCGGGCGGTTCCAGTAGCCCTTCATGAGGTTCTCGCCGCGGACCCAGATCTCACCGGGCTCGTCGACGTCGGCGACCGTCCCGTCCTCCCGCCGCACCTCGGCGTCGACGCCGACGACCGGCGTGCCGGCGGAGCGCAGGCGCTTGGCGTACGGCTCCTCTCCGGCCGCGCCGCGGCGGTGGTCCTCCGGGCCGCAGGTGAGCACCAGCGGCGAGGCCTCCGTCATGCCGTACGCCTGCGTCCACTCGCAGGAGATCCGGCTCATCGCCTTGCGGAGGAGCTCGTCGGGCATCGGCGACGCGCCGTAGGTGATCCGCTTGAGCGCCGAGAGGTCGTTCTCGGCGAGCGCGGGATGATCGATGAGCGCGTTGATCATCGTCGGCACGAGGAGCGTCCGCGTCACCTTCTCGCGGGCGAGCGTGCGGATCGTCAGCTCGGGGTCGAACGCGGGGATCGTGACGTGCGTGCCGCCGAGCCACGCCAGCGCGTAGGTCGAGCTGCCGTCGCCGAGGTGGAACATCGGCGCGGCGTGGAGGTAGCGGTCCTCCGGCACGTACCCCCACGAGATGAGGACGTGCTTCGCGTTGCCCAGCAGGCTGCGATGCGTGAGCATCGCGCCCTTCGGGCGACCGGTCGTGCCGCCGGTGTAGAAGACGCCCGCGACCGAGTCCTCGGGCACGGACGCGGCCGGCCGCCCCTCGCCCGCCGCGAGCTGCTCGTAGCTCACCGTGCCCTCCGGCGCCGCGCCGCTGCCGGCGTGGACGACCGTCTTCACGCTCCCGCAGCGCTCCGCGAGCTCGAGGCCCGCCTGGAGGAACGCGTCGTCGACGATGAGGAGCTTCGCGCCGCAGTCGTCGATGATCTCCGCGAGCTCGGCGGGCGCGAGCCGGATGTTGAGGTCGTTGAGGATCGCGCCGCCGCGGGGCACCGCGAACCACACCTCGAGGTGCCGGTGCGAGTTGAGCATGAGGACCGCGACCGTGTCCTCCCGGCCGACTCCGAGACCGGCGAGCCCGGCGTCCACCGCGGCGACGCGGCGCGCGAACTCGGTGTAGGTGTGGCGGGTCTCGCCGTCGATGACCGCGAGCTTGTCGCCGTAGAGGCGCGCCGCGCGGTCGAGGGTCGTCGTCACGTTGGTGTTCATCTCTCTCCTCCATCCGCCGCCGGACGCGCCGGGGCGACTCGTGTTTCCCGTGCTGCCGGACCTCAGGCCATCGTCAGCCCGCCGCTCACGGAGAGCGTCTGCCCGGTGATGTAGCCCGCTTCCTCCGAAGCGAGGAAGGCGACGGCGGCGGCGACCTCGGCCGGCTCGCCGAGGCGCTTCATGGGGACCGCCCGCGTCATCGCGTCGATGACCTTGTCGCCCCCGCCCTGCGCGCTCACGATGCCCTCGAGCAGCGGCGTCCGCGTCGGCCCGGGGCAGACGACGTTCACCGTCACCCCGGTCCGGGCCATCTCGCGGGCGAGGGTCTTCGTGAACGAGATGACCGCGCCCTTCGCCGCCGAGAACACGGACTCGAGCGACGAGCCGACGCGACCCGCGTCCGAGCCGATGTTCACGATCCGCCCCCACCCGGCGTCGGTCATGTCCGGCAGGACGGCCTGGGTCACGCGGAGGACGCCCTTGAGGTTGATCTCGAGGATGCGGTCCCAGAACTCCTCGTCGGTCTCGACGAACGGGCGCAGCTCGTCGTACCCCGCGCAGTTGACGAGCACGTCGATGGGCCCGAGCTCGGCCCGGACCTCGGCGATCGCCGCATCGACGGAGGCGCGGTCGGTGACGTCGAGCGGGACCGGGATCGCCCGCGCGCCCGCGGCCCCGAGGAACTCGCAGACGTCACTCGCCTCGTCGGGACGCAGGTCCGCGACGGCGACCGCGGTCCCGCGACCGGCGAGGGCCTCCGCGATCGAGCGCCCGATCCCGCGAGCGCCTCCGGTGACGACTGCGACATGTCCGGCCATGACCGCGAAGCTACCACAAAAGCGTTAACGAGCGTTAGCGCTCGCGCATCCACGGCAGCGGTCGGCGCGGCGCCGCGCATCGGCGCGCGTGCGGCCGGATCCGGACGCGCCCCGGGGCGGTTCTCCCGTGCGGGTGGAGACCGTCGGCGGCGGCGTCGCTCAGGACGCGGCGGTCGCGGCCTCGCGGCCGTCGAGCCCGAGCTCGGCGAGGATCTCGGCGGTGTGCGCCCCGAGCGACGGCGGACGACCCGGCGCGCCGGGCCGACCGCCGTCGATCCGCGCCGGCGGCGCGGCCAGGGTGATGCCGGGGTGATCGACGCGCTCCTCGACGTAGAGGCTCCCCGACGCCGCGACCTGCGGATCGCGGACGACCTCGTCGAGGCCCTGCGTCCGCGCGCACGGGATGCCCGCCGCGATGAGCGAGGCCTCGAGGTCGGCCGCGCCGAAGCGCGAGAAGGCGTCGGCGATCCGTGGACGCAGCTCGTCCTGATGGGCGTAGCGGCTGTCGTTGCTCACGCAGCGCGCGTCGTCGACGAGGTCCTCGAGTCCGAGGATCTCGCAGAAGGCCGCCCAGCGGCGGTCGTCCCAGACGACGAACGCGAGGAGCCCGTCGCGCGCGGCGAGCTGGTCGCCGAGGACGGCGAAGCTGCCGTTGCCGCGCCGCGGCGGCGTCTCGCCGAGCAGCGACCGCAGCGCGAAGAGCGGGCCCTGCATCGCGAGCGCGACGTCGAGCAGGGACACGGCGACGTGCCCGCCGCGACCGGTCGTCGTCCGCCGGTGGAGCGCGGCGAGGGCGGCGGCAGCAGCGGCGAGCCCAGTCGCGGTGTCCACGATCGGAGCGGCGCAGCGGAAGGGCTCCCCGTCGACGGGGCCGGTCGCGGAGGCGAGGCCCGAGACGGCCTGGATGACCGGATCGAGCGCCGGCCTCCCGGCGGCGGGACCGCTCGCGCCGTAGGCGCTCACCGTGCAGACGACGGTGTCGGGGGACGCGGCGAGCACCGCCTCCGGATCGAGCCCGAGCCGAGCGGCCGAGCCCGGCGGCAGGTTGTGGATGACGACGTCGGCCCACGCGACGAGCCCGTCGATGCGTCGGCGCGCGGCGGGGTCCCGGAGGTCGAGCGCGATGCTCCGCTTCCCCCGGTTCGCGCTCATGAAGGTCGCCGACATGCCGTCTCCCGCCTGGGGACCGACGCCCCGCGCGGCGTCTCCCTCGAGAGGCTCGAGCTTGATGACCTCGGCGCCCCAGTCCCCGAGGGTCATCGCGGCGAGAGGGGCGGCGATGAAGGACCCCGCGTCGAGGACGCGGACGCCCGGGAGGAGGTCGCCCGAGGCGCTGGGCGGCGGATGTCCGTCTGGCGTGGTCACGGCGCGAGGGCTGGACGGTAGAGCGCCGGGCGCCGCGTGCCATCAGCCGCCGGCGACATCCGGTTGCCCCCTCCGAGCGGTTTTCCCCGCGCGCTCATCGCTCGTGCCACCGGTCGACGGCCTCGCCGGCCTCCGTGAGGAGGCGCAGCAGCGTCTCGCGAGCGTCCGCCGCGGTGGCGGGCTCGGCGAGGCGCCCGTCGAGCCCCGCCAGCTCGCCCTCGAGGCGCGCGAGGAGCGCGCGGTCCATGCCCGGCGCCTCCGCGAGCGCGGCCAGGGCGACCCCGAGCTGCCGCGCGGCGATGACCGGCCGCCCCTGCTCGACGTCGAGGACGCTGCGCAGGAGGACGTCCTCCCCCGCGGGGATGCTGTCGCGGCCGGCGAGGACGTCGGCGACGAGGCCGGTCGGCCGCAGCCGCTCCGAGCGGGTGATGCGGGTCGGCCGGAGCGCCGGGAGCTCGAGCGCCTCGATCATCTCGCCGTCGACGACCGCCTTCGTCGCGTAGCCGAGCCGGGTCGACCGCGGGTCGCCCTCGACGACCTCGGTGACGTACGGGTCGGCGGCCGCCGCGCGATAGGCGCGGACGGCGCGGTTGACGACCGCGAGGGCCTCGCCGGCCATCTCGCGGGCCGCGTCGAGGTCGCCGCGCCACTCCTGGAGGGCGGCGCGCGCCGCGTCCTCGGTCTCGAACGCCCGCGTGCCGTACACGAGGGTCGCCACGTAGAGGGAGACGTCGGGCTCGACGTGGTCGGGGCCGATCGTCGCCGCTCGGCGCCGCCACTTCCGTCGCGCGGGTGTCCCCGCATCGACGCGGATGACGAGCACGTCCGCCGAGCCGGGCTCGAGCGTCGGGCCGACGACCGTCGAGGTGGTGCGCATCGGAGCGCTCTCGCCGGGCGACCGGACGAGATAGCGACCGACCGCGGGCCCCAGCCCGTGGGTGAAGACGAATTCGACGAACGGGAACAGCATCGGGGGCTCCCTCCCGGGACGGCTCGCGCGACGCCGGTGACGGGCGCCCCGTGGTTGCGGAAACGTTAGCAATCGTTTACAAGGTGAAGCGTGGGCACCTTCTACCGCATCGGGCACGCGACCGCGAGAGCGAGCCGGCCGGCGGAGATCGTCGCCTCCCGGCGGCGGGTGACCCGCGCCGCCCTCCGGCTCATCGGCCGCGCCGCCGCCCTCCGCGACGGCGAGGAGCGCCCGCCCGACACGACCGACCTCGAGGCCCTCGTCGGCTTCGCCGAGGAGGCCTCGGACTGGCTCGCCACGGCGATCGCCTCCGGGGAGGTCGCCGCGGACGAGGACGTCGTCGGCCTCCTCGTGCGCCTGCGCGACGTGCGCGGGTCCCTGCGCCGACAGCACCTCCAAGAGCGGATCGAGGGCCTCGAGCGCGTCGAGCGCGCACTCGAGCGACTCCGCCAGCACGCCGCGCCCGCGGACCTGCTGCGCGATCTCCCGCAGGTCCTCTGCACCCACCTCGGCTTCGCGCGCGGCATCATCAGCCGCGTCTCCGGCTCGGAGTGGACGGTCGAGGGCGCCTGGTTCACCGACGGGAAGGCGGCGGAGAGCGCGTACCTCGAGAGCGTCACCGGCCGGGCGCTCGACATCGATCGCGGGTCGCCCGAGACGGAGGTCATCCGCCGTCGGTCCGCGGTGCTCGTCGCCGACGCGACCCTCTCCGAGACGGGACCGGCGCCCTCCGGCACGCGGTCGTACGTCCTCGCGCCGATCGTGAGCGACGACGTCGTCCTCGCCGTCCTGCACGCCGACTTCGGGCCGGGCGGCCGGACCGTCGAGCCCCACGACCGGACCATGCTCCAGACCTTCGTCCGCGAGGTCGCCCACGTCTACCGCCACACGGTCCTCCGCGTCCGGATGGAGCGCCAGCAGGCGCAGACGAGCCGCATGGTGTCGTCGACCGAGGCGCTCCTCGACGACCTCGCCCGGGCGGACATCACGCTGCACGAGGGCCTCGAGCCGGACGACCCCCTGGCGCGCAGCGCGACCGCGGTCTTCGTCCCGCCCCAGGTCCGTCTCGAGAGCGTCCTCACGAAGCGCGAGCTCGAGGTGCTCTCGCTCATGGCGGCGGGCGACTCCAACGCGACCGTCGCCGAGAAGCTCTACATCGCCGAAGGCACCGTGAAGTCTCACGTGAAGCACATCCTGCGCAAGCTCCGCGCGTCGAACCGCGCGGAAGCCGTCGCGCGCTATCTCACCTCCCAGAGGAGGCAGTGACATGAGCACCGCCGTTCCGCTCGTCGAGACGCCCGACCTCGTCGCCGCACCGCTCACCTCGGCTACCCTCCCCGGCGGGAGGTCGTCTATGAGAAGCAGGCACGTACGCCGACACCGGGCACACGACGCCCAGGCCGTCGCACGGGGGGAGGACGCGCTGCGGCGCGCCGCGGCGCTCGGCTGGACGGGGTGCCCCGAGGGCGTCGACGTCGACATCGAGGGCGAGCTGCGCCTCGCGAGCACGGCGCTGCTCGGCCAGCTCCGCGGCAGCGACGACATCGGCGCCGACCCGGCCGAGGTCGCGACGTGCGTCGCAGATCTTCAGGACGTCTACCTCACGCTCACCGACGCGCGGATCACCGATCGCCTCGCCGCGCACGAGCGCGTGCAGGAGGGCCTCGACCGCCTGCGCAGCGTGAGCGAGCCGAGCGAGCTCCTCGCGCGCGTCTCTCGCGAGCTCTGCTCGAGCTGCGGCTTCGAACGCGGGGTCCTCTCGACGATCGACGCCCACCAGTGGGTGCTGCGCGACGCGCACTTCGAGGACGACGCACGGTGGGCGCGCGACTTCGTGTCCTTCGGCGAGACGGCGCGACCCGAGCTCACCCACATGATGCTCGAGGCCGAGATGGCCCGCCGGCGTGCCCCCGCGATCGTCAGCGACGCCTATCACGACGCTCGCACCTTCAAGCCGTTCGTCGAGCACTCGGAAGCCGCGTGCTACGTCGGCGCGCCGATCGCCGTCCGCGGCAAGGTCGGCGGGTTCTTCCACGCCGACTACCGGTTCTCCGGGCGCCCGGTCGACGAGGCCGACGTGCAGACGCTCTGGGCCTTCGCCGAGGGCTTCTCGCACATCTACGAGCGCGCCGTGCTCCTCCAGCGCCTGCGCGAGCAGCGCGCGCGTGTGGGCGAGGCGCTCGCCGCGACGCAGTCGATCACCTGTGACGTCACCGACGCCGACCTCTGGCGCGGGAAGCGTGAGCGGCGGCGAGCGACATCGGCGGCGCGATCGCTCGTCGCGGAGACCGGCCGTGCGCCGTGGACGCTCACGCAGCGCGAGCTGGACGTCCTCGGGCTGCTCGCGGAAGGGGCGACGAACGCCGACGTCGCGCGTGCGCTCTTCATCGCGGAGGGCACGGTGAAGTCCCACGTGAAGCGCATCCTCCGCAAGATGCACGCCTCGAACCGAGCCGACGCCGTCGCCCGGTTCCTGCGCTACAAGATCGACGAGCAGGCCTCGTAGGCGCGGCGCCGGCCGACGCTGCCGAGAGGGGGGAGACCGCCCCGGCAGCGCCCGCCGGCGCCGACGGCTCACCCGCCGGACGAGGGCGGAGCGGCCTCGATGAGCGGGTACGTCCCGTCCCACTCCTCGGGCGTCCCGACCGTCCCGGGCTTCGGGTAGGCGTTGGAGCGCTCGCGGTGGAACGTCTCGAGACCGCTCGAATCGATGAGGGCGTTGAGCGCATCGCGCATCGCCGGCGTCCACGCCGCCGCCGAGGTCTCGCTCACCACCGGGTGCACGCGGCCGATCTTGCCCAGCGCGTCGTGCGTGTCGATGACGGAGCCGATGTTCGCGAAGAACGCGCCGAACTCGCGGCTGTAGGGCGCGAGGTAGGTGAGGGCCGGGTTCGCCTCGCGGAGAACCGCGCCGAGCGCCGGGCCCACGGGCTGCGTCGCCGACGAGAATCGCGCCAGCTCGTCGAAGAGCGGAGCGGCCTCGGGGACGAGCTCGCCGAGGTCGCTCACGAGGCGACGCGCGGAGCGGGCCGCCGGTCGCAGCTCGCGCACGACGGGGGCGAGCTCGCTCGAGGCCGACGTGAGGTTCGCGACGACCGGGGTCGCCCGCTGCGCGAAGCCACCGAGCCGCTGCGAGCTCTCCGCCGCCTTGCGGAGCGTCGGCGGCAGCTCGCGGATCGTCGATCGGATCTGCTCGTCGCGCGCCTCGGCCGCGGTCGCAGCGTCGAGGAGCGACGTGGCGAGCGTCCGGACCGCCCCGGAGCGCTCGCCGAAGGCCTCCATGACCTCGCCGGTCTGCCCGAGGAGCTCCGCGACCCGGCGCCTCTCCTCCTGGAGGACGCCGAGGACCCGGCCGCCGTCGCCGATGACGGGCTCGAACGCCGAGAGCATCTCGTTGGCATCCTCGCCGTGACCGTCGAAGCCGTCACCGAGCGCTGCGACGTTCGTCTTGATGCGCTCCCGCGTCTTCGGGTCGACCGCGTCGAGGATGTCGTCGAGCCGCGCCGCCTCCTCGGCACGCGCGAGCGGGATGCCCTCGCCGCTGTCGAGCTCGCCGGCCTGCGGCGTCCCGGGGTCGAGGTCGATGTACGTCTCGCCGACGAGGGTCTTCATCCGCAGCTGCACGGTGGCGTCGCGGTAGATCGGCACGATCTCGTCGTCGAGCGACATCTCGACCTCGGCGACGCTGCCGACGTTGTCGATCCCGGTGACGCGACCGACCTTCACGCCCTGTGCGCGCACATCGGAGTTGTCGACGAGCTGCATCGCGATCGGGAACCGCGCCTTCGCGGTGTACCCGTCGCTCAGCGTGACCCCGGTCATGCCGAGCAGGGTCACGAAGATGAAGAGGCAGGTCGCGACGAAGACCCCGATCACGACCAGCTTCAGCCTCACGTGCTGGACCTTCATCCTGCGTCCTCCTGCTCGAAGTCGTCGTAGCACTTGGGCTGGCGCTTGAGGCTCGGGTCCCACTTCAGCGCCGGCGTCGACGCCGTGCCGACGCTCACCTCCGCCCGCGGGTTCGCGCCGTTGGCGTCGCCGAACTTGAGGACGGACGGCGTCCAGCGGAAGAAGTTGTGGATCGGCGTCTCGCACATCTCGACGAGCTTCGTCACGTCGTCGAGCTGCCCGACCTGCGGGCGCAGGCGATCGACCGCGACCTGAGCGGTGTCGACGGCCGGCTCGAGGCTCGTGACCAGCGGGGCGAGGTCCTCGACCGCGGGCGTGAGCTCGCGCAGCGCGGGCGTCGCCTTCGCCGAGAACGTCTCGAGCGCATCGAGGCCGGAGTCGAGCTCCTCGGTCACCGGATGGAGCGCCCGCAGCGCGGGGTCGAGGTCGTCCTCGGCCCGCGCGACCTCCGCGAGCGAGGACCGCAGCGCGGTGACGGTGCCCGGCAGCGCGGCGATCGTCGCGCTGAAGGCGTCGTCCTGGCGCGCGAGCTCGCCGAGCGCCGTGTTGCCGGTCTTCACGAGGCGAGCGAGGTCGCGGTCGCGGGTCGCGAGCGCCTCCGTGACGCCGCCGAAGTTGTGGACGAGCCGCGCGAGCTCGTGTCGGCGCTCCTTCATCGCGGTCGTGAGCTCCTCGGCCGAGACGAGGAAGGGCGCGATCGCCGCGAACGACTCGCGGAGCGCGTCGCCGTTGTCCTCGAGGCCGGCGCCGAAGCCGCGGAGGAGGTTCCCGAGCTCGACGCGCGTGTCGCGGTCGAACACGTTGAGGACCCGCGAGATGTCGACCGGGCTGGCCGTCCGGGAGACCTCGATCGTCCCGCCCTCGGGGATCGCGCCCGCCTCGGGGCTGCCGCGGTCGAGCGCGACGTACATGTCCTGCAGCGGGGAGACGGGACGGATCCTCACGGTCGCGTCGCGGTAGATCTCGCCGTACTGCTCCTTGACCGCGAGGGTGATGACGGCCTTGTCGCCGTCGACCTCCCAGTCGCGGACGACGCCGACGTCGACGCCCGCGATCCGCACGGCCTGCTTGCCGGGCTGGATCGCCTTCGCGTCCCGCACCTCGGCCTTCACCGTGCGGTAGTCGTCCCACGGCCGCTCGAAGCGGAGGTTGTCGAGCTGCATGAGCAGCGAGACGATGCCGCCCGTCACGACGACGGCGAGGAGGATGAGCGGGCCGCGGGCCCGCTGGATCTCCAGCCGCAGCCGGTCGCTGTTCATCATCGTCCGGACCCTCCCTTGACCTTCCGTGCGTCGGCCTTCGCGGCCTTCTGCTGGATCTTCTTCGTGGGCGGGAGCCCGAGCGCGGCCCCGAACGTCTCCATCAGGAGCTCGCAGTTGACCTTCTCCTCGGCCGTCGGGTCGAGGAACACCGTCGAGCACGGGGCGGGGCCGACGAACTGCTCGCTCGCGCCGGCCTGGAAGCGCATGACGTGCCCGTAGACGTCGTACTGCTGCGCGGCGGACGCGATCGCGCTCATCACGGGGCCGACGCCCTGCACCGTCGTCCACGTCGTGTCGGGCGACTTCTTGTCGAGCACGGGGATGACGCCCGTCTTCGTGCGCTCGACGACCGGCGCCGCCTCCTCCACGAGGGGACCGGCGTCCGCGACGACGTCCTCGAGCGCCTGCGACGTCGGCCGCAGCTGCGTGAGCATGGGCTCCGCCTTCTCGAGGACCTCGTCGAGCGACGCGAGCATCGGCTCGGCGTCACGGAGCGCCGGATCGAGCCGGCGTGCCCCCGGGCGGAGCGCCCGTGCGACGGGGTCGAGCTCGTCCAGCGTCGTCCGCAAGCGCGTCATCGTCGTCCGCGTCTGCCGGAGCGCGGCGGGAGCGGCGTCGAGCGTGGCCCCGAGATCCGCCCGGCGGGCGGCGGTCACGCCGAGCGCGGTCGACGCGTTGCTCACGAACCCGGCGAGCGCGCGCTCGTCGCGGGCGAGCGCCCCGAGCGTCCGGCTCGCCGTCGTGACGAGCCGGTTGAGGTCTCCGGCCTCGGTCCCGCGCATGGCGCGGACGGCCGGGCCGACGGACCGCATCGCGGGGCCGAGCTCGTCGAAGACCTCGCCCACGGCCTCCGGGTCGCCGAAGCCCTCGTCGAACTCGGCGATCATCGTCTGGATGCTCTTGCGCGCGGTCGGGTCGAGCGCGGTGAGGAGCTCGTCGAACTCGGTCTGGTAGGTCGTGCGCTCGACGGGGATCGTGCGCTCGCCGAGGGGCGGTGCGCTCGGCGACCCCGGCACGAGGTCGATGTACATGTTGCGGCCGAGCAGCGTCCGCCACCAGATGTGCGCGCGGGCGTCCTGCTTGAGGTTGACGTCCTCCTCGTCCTCGAGGCGCATCGTGATGAGGGCGCCGCGGCCGCCGGGGCCCGGCTCGACCTCCTTCACCTTGCCGACGGTGACCCCGTGCACGCGGACGTGGGTGCCCGCGCGGGCGTTCGCGGCGTGCTCGAACACCGCCTTCACCTCGGTGCCGCTCTCGGGGAGGAACGGGATGCTCGCCGTGAAGCCGGCGTAGAGGGTCGCCGCCGACGCGGCGAGCGCGATGAGTCCCGTGCGGACCGGCCGGGGCCGGTGCTGGCCGGGGACGTACTCGAAGCGGCCGCGCCGCACCTTCTTCGTGCCGCTCATCGCCCGCGCCCTCCGATCTGCTCCGTCCCCGCCTCACACGGCGCCGGGTAGGGGTTCCCGACACCCGTGAGGGGCCCGAGGTCGAGGCCGCCGCCCCAGCCCTGGACGGACTCGGGAGTGGGAGGCACGTTGAAGCGGAGGTAGTTCCCGAGGCTCGTGCCGAACTGCATCATGCTGCTCCAGTTGCCGAACATGTTCCGCAGGTCGCAGTACCTCGGACCGAGGTTGTCGACGATGGGCGTCGCCCCCTCGAACGCCGTCTCGAGCGGCTCGAGCTCGGGTCGCAGCTTGCGGAGGAGCCCGAGCGTCGGGTCGACGGCGTCCTGCGCCGCGTCGAGGACGGGTCCGGTCGCCTCGAGGACCGGCCCGGCCTCGTCGATGAGCGGCTTGGCCTCGCCGAGCGTCGCCGGGAGCGACTCGAGCATCGGGAGCGACGTGCTCGCGAACCGCCCGACCTCGCGGACGAGCGGCGTCGTCGCGCCGAGCCCGGAGCGGATGGCGGCGAGCGAGCCCGGCGCCTCCTCGAGCGTCTCGTGGAGAGCGTCGCGCTCCTCGGCGAACACGTCGGCGACGCCGGCCGACGGCCGGAACGCGTCGGTGAGCTCGCGGCGCACGGGATCGACCGCGGTCGCGGCCGTGTCGGCGCCCTTGACGAAGGAGGCGGCGTTGCCGTCGCGGTCGCCGATCTCCTTCATGACGCTCTCGAGGTCCTCCGCGAACGTCTCGGCCCCGCCGAGCGCGGTGTTGAGCTCCTCGCCGCGACCGGCGACCGAGAGGCCGAGCTGCCGGACGAGGCTGCTCGTGTTCTTCCGCGTGTCCGCGTCGAGGGTGCTGAGCACCTCGTCGAGCGGGCGGGTCGCGGCGGTCTGCTCCTCGGGGAGGAACCCGCCGTCGGCGATCGGCGCTCCGGTCTCACCGGGGTACAGCTCGACGTAGCGCACCCCGATCGCGCTCCGCGGCCGGACCTCGACGCGCGTGTCGTCGCGCAGCGGGCCGATGCCGCCCTTGAGCTGGAGGGTGAGGCGCGCCCGGCCGTCCTCGACCCGCGGGTCGAGGACCTGGCCGACGAGCCGGCCGCCCATGCGGACCTGGGCGTGGGGCGCGATGTTGTCGGCGTCCGCGAACCCCGCGTCGATCGTGTAGTACGACCGGAGCGGGATGCCGTTCGTCGCCGTCTGACCGATGACGACGAGGACGATCGCGATGAGCATGCCCCCGAGCCCGAGGGCGTAGATCGTCGCCCGCCGGGGCTCGTGGCTGACTGCGCGTCGTGAGGGTCGTCTCATGAGCCGAGGAGGTAGTCGAGGAGTCGCTGCATGTCCTGGTCCTCACCGGATCGCGGCGCGCCGCCCGGGAGGAGCTTCCCGCCCGGAGCGAGCGGGGTCGTGAGGTCCTTGAGGCCCTTGCCGAGCGGCCCCACGACCTCGTCGACGGAGTCCTGGAGGTCGTCGAGGACGTCGCCGAGGACGGGGAGCTTCGGCGCCGGCGCCGGCTCGGGAGCAGGCGCGGCGGGCTCGGCGGGAGCCGCCGGGGCCCGATCGGTCTCGGGCGTCTTGCGCGCCGCCTTCTTCTTCGTCGGCAGCGGCATCGCGTCGCCGAGCAGCCGCGACATCGAGCTCGTGAGGACCTCCTGGTCGATGTGGAAGCGCACCCGGAAGATGTGCCCGAGGCCGTCGGAGCGCTGGATGAGCCTCGACCAGCCGTCCATGAGGCCGATCGCGTCGCGCATCACGCCGCGCTGGAGGCCCCGCGTGACGGGCGCGAGATCCTCGAGGAAGCCGTTCAGCTCCCCGGTCGTCCCGGTCACGCGCTTCACGTCCGCCGTCGCCTCGCGGCCGAGCTTCGCGAGCGCAGGAGCCGCGTCGACGGCCTTCTCGAGCGTCGCGGTCGTGTCCTTCGCGAAGGCCGGAAGCGCGGCGAGCGTCGCGGCGAGCGGCTCCGCGGTCTTGCGGAGGGACCGCGACACGGGGCCGAGCCGGCCCGCCGTCGTCTCGAGCTCGCGGAGCGTCGCCGTCGTCGCGCGCAGAGCGCCGGGGGCGGCCTGCAGCGTCTGACCGAGCTCCGCCCGCTTGTCGGCGACCGTGTCGAGCGCGTCGCCGGCGCTCCTCACGAGCCGGTTGAGATCCGAGCGGCTGTCGTTGACCTCGGAGATGACGCGGTCACCGGCGGCGATCGCCGAGCGGATCCTCGCGGTCTGCTCGTTGACCTCGTCGACGACCTCGCGGGTCTCGTCGAGCGCCTTCGGCATGACGCGGAGCAGCCCGTTGAAGTCGGCTCCGCGGCCGGTGAGCGCGACGCCGGTCTCGTTGATGAGGACGCGCAGGCGTGCTCGCGTCCCCGCGTCGAGGGTGTTGAGGACGTCGTCGAGCTCGACCGGCGCACCCGTGCGCTCCGGCGGGATGACCGAGCCGGACGGCAGCGGCTTCGACCGGTCGCCGAGATCGAGATCGACGTACTTCTCGCCGAGGAGGTTCACGGGGCGAGCGTCGGCTCGCGCCCCCTCGCCGATCGGCGCGGCGCCGTCGTCGAGCTCGAGGGTGAGGACCGCGCGGTCCTGGTCGTCGAGCTCGACGCGGGCGACGCTCCCGGCGGGGATGCCGTCGACCTTCACGTCGAAGTTCTCCGTGAGGCCGCCGGCATCCTCGTAGACGGCCTTGACGACGTAGGGGTCGTCGCCGCCTCGCGTCGCGAGGAGGACGGCGATGGCGACGACGGCGAGCGCCGTCGCGACGATGGCTCGGGGCGAGAGGACCATCAGCGGCTCACCGCCCCGAGGAGCTCGTCGACGAGCGGGTCGACGAGGCCGTCGACGTCGCCGGGAGCGACGGACGAGCCGCCCCCGCCGGAGCGGGCGCCGCCCGCGTCACCGCCGCCGCTGCTCTTGCCGGCGCGCGGCGAGGTGTCCTCCGGGTCCTTCGAGGGGTCGAGGGACTCGGGGCCGACCCCGCACTCCGGGAGGAACTGCGGCTTCCCGGCGTTGAGGCCAGGGGGCCGCGGCATCGCGTAGGTGACCATCGGAAGCAGGCTCGTGTACTCATCCGTCGAGAGGTCAGGGGTCGCGTTGAGGCTGTACGGGCTCGCGGTGACCTTCACCCGAGCGAAGTGGGTGATCCCGTCGTAGTTCTTTGACCAGCTCGCCCAGTTGCTGAGGGCCGCCGCCGTCTCCGGCGCGTACGGGCGCAGGCAGGCGACCATCGGCGCGAGCTCCTCGAAGACCTCGGAGAGCGTCGAGGTGACCGGCGTCGCGTCGGCCAGGAGGGCGCGCGCGTCGGGCGCCGCCGCGGTGAGCGGCCGGACAGCGGCCGCCGCGAGCGGGGCCTGCTCGCTGACGCGGGCGATCGCGCGGCGGGCCGTCGGGGCGATCCGGCGCAGCCGCTTCGCCCCAGGGTCGAGGTCCTCCATGAGCGGGTCGAGCTCGTCGACGCTCTCGTCGAGGCGCGCGAGCGTCGACCGCGTCGTCGACAGCGTGGAGGGCAGCTCGTCGAGCGACTCCTGCATCGCGGTGGAGCGGCGCGCGAAGGTGTCGAAGGTCGCCGCCGCGCCGCCGACGAGCGAGCTGATGCTCTCCCGCTGCGCGGCGAGCGCCCGCGTCGCACGATGGCCGTTGACGACGAGGCCCCGCAGCGCGTGCGTGTCCTCGCCGAGATCCCCGACCAGGGCCTCGAGCGCCTTCATGCCGCGTGCGCTCGCCTCGAGGCCGGCGCCGAGCTCCTCCGAGTGCCCGTCGAACGACTCGGCCGTCCGCCCGAGCATGCTCTGGAGGTTCTTGCGGCTCCGTGCGTCGAGCGTGTTGAAGACCTCGTCGAACTCGACGGCCGACACCGAGTCCTCGGCCTTGATGACGCCGTTCTCGGGCAGCGGCGGCGCGTCCGCCGGACCCGGGTCCACGTCGACGCGGCGCGTGCCGTTGCCGACCGTGGTGCCGAAGCGGATCCTCGCCTTGGCCCCCTGGCGCAGCGGCCAGTACCGGTCGTCGATCCCGAGCTCGACGACCGCACGGCCGTCCCGGTAGTCGACCTTCGAGATCTTGCCGGCGTCGATGCCGTCGATCTGGACGTCGAGCCCCGGCACGAGGTTGACGGCGGTCTCGAAGCCGACGCGGACGTGGTGCGGCTGGGTCCGGGTGCTCTTCACCCAGAACCCGAACGCGACGAGTCCGACGACTCCGACGACGACCCACGGGCGTCGCAGGATGGCGGTGAGCGGCGCCCACCGTGCTGCTTCCTGGCTCATGTGTTCACCCCCCGATCGGGCTCGGTCCGTCGAAGCCCCAGAAGAGCGTCGAGAAGAAGGCGCCGAAGAGGTGGATCATCACGAGCGCGAGGATCATCGATCTCGCTGTCGCTTTTCCGACCCCGACGGGTCCACCAGAGGCCGTGTAGCCGTAGTACAGGCCGATGAGGACGATGCCGAGCCCCGTCGTCATGATCTTGACGAGCGAGTAGACGTAGTCGATGGGCTCCTGGAAGGCCCAGTGGACCGTCTCCCAGGCGCCGTGAGAGACCTCGCCGATCTGGACGACGATGACGAGGTACGAAGCGATCGTGTTGATCCCGAGTCCGATCATGTAGATCGGCGGGAAGACGATCGCGGCGGCGACGAGCCGCGCGGCGCAGATGTAGCGCATGGGGTTGAGGCCCATGGACTCCATCGCGTCGAGCTCGTCGTTGATACGCATGGATCCGATCTCCGCGACGAGACCGCAGCCCACTTTCGCGGCGAGGATGTAGCCCCACATGTAGGGACCCATCTCGCGGATCGCGCAGACGCCCGTGAGGACGCCCGAGTACCCGGAGGCGCCGTATCCGCGGAGGACGTAGTTGCCCTCCATCCCGCAGGTCGTCCCCATGACGAACTGCATGAACCAGATGACGGCGGCGGTCCCCGTGATGAGGATGCCGGCCTGGCGGAGGACCTCGCCGGAGTACCGCCACACCCCGGGGACCTCGACGATCGTGCGCCACGAGAAGGCGACGAACTCGCCGAGCTCCTTCGCGACGTCCTTCACCGGGCGGGTGAAGCCCTCGGAGAGCTCCTTCGCCGCGCCTGCGGGACGCGGGGCGCGGGAGGCCCTCGGCTGCCTGACGCTTGCCGCTTCCATCAGTGGAGGTTCCCCGTCTCGGGATAGGCGGCCAGCAGCGTGTAGGTGAAGACGGAGTTGAACACCCAGATGCCGACGAACGACACGACGACCGCCTGGTTGACGGCGCGGCCGACGCCCTCGGCGCCACCTGACACGTTGAGGCCCTTGTAACAGCTGACGATCGCGACGATGAAGCCGAACATGCTCGTCTTGAGCACGCTCCCGATGAGGTCGGGCGTCGTGAAGTTCGAGCCGAACGTCGCGAGGAACCCGGCGGTCGACTCCTGGAAGAGGACGACGGCTGCGAGCCAGCCTCCGACGACGCCGAAGACGAGGGCGACGAGGTTCATGAGCGCCGTCATCACGCCGAGCGCGAGGAAGCGCGGGACGACGATCGACTTCACCGGATCGATGCCGAGCACCGAGAGCGCGTCGATCTCCTCGCGGACCTTGCGGGCCCCGAGGTCGGCGCAGATCGCGGTGCCGGCGACGCCGGCGATGACCATGCCGTTGATCCATCCCGCGAACTCGCGGACGGACGCCATGACGAAGAACGCGCCGAGACGGTCGACCGTCCCGAGGAAGTTCGTGATCGTGCCTCCCTGCACGCCCGGTGCGCCGAAGCCGAAGAACAGCGTCGACAGCATCACGGGGATCATGCAGCGGCGCAGGATGAGCCAGATCTCCTCGACGAGATCGGCCCTCCACGTGAACGGCGGCGTCGTCGCCGCGACGACCGTCTTGCCCGTGAGCATGATCATCCCCGCGACCTGCTCGATCGCGGCGCTGAGACCGGCGGTGGCGCTCGGCGCGCTGCCCCCCGTGCGCCCGCGCCTCGTCGGCCGGGCGTCCTTCGTGCGCGGTACGGGTGCGCCTGTCGTGGTCGTCGCCATGTCCCTCCCTCCCCTGCTCCTAGAGAACCCGCGGCCGCAGGCGACGTCCGGTCGCTGCGACTGCCTCACGAATGTAGGTCCGCCCCTGGAGGGGGAGTAGTCCCCCTGGGCTGATCCCTTGACCCCCTCGGGGGTACTTGCCGCCGTCGGCGCGTCCCACCGTCACTCCATCCCCAGCGGGCCGACCGGAGCGCCGGCGAGGAACTGGCGGACGAACGGGTTCTCCGACCCGAACATGTCGTCGCGGCCGCCGGCCTGGACGATGCTCCCCTGCCACAGGACCGCGATGTACTCGGCGATCCGCCGGGCGGACGCGATGTCGTGCGTGATGACGACGTAGGTGCCGCCGTGCTGCTCGTGGACCTCCTCGATGAGCTGGCAGAGGAGGGCCGTGCGGACGGGATCGAGGCCCGAGTCCGGCTCGTCGAACATGACGATCTCCGGCTCGAGGACGAGCGCGCGGGCGAAGCCGGCGCGCTTGCGCATGCCGCCCGAGAGCTCGTTCGGAAGACGGCCGCCTGCGTGCGTGAGGCCGACGTCGGAGAGGCGCGCGTTGACGATCTCCGCGATCTCGTCCTCACCGAGGTCGGTGTGCTGGCGCAGCGGGAACGCGACGTTGTCGTAGACCGACATCGACCCGAAGAGCGCGCCGTCCTGGAAGAGGATCCCGAACTTCTTCCTCATCTCGAGGAGCTCGCTCATCGTCATGTTCGGGACGGACTCGCCGTGGACGAGGACGTCGCCGCGCTGCGGGAAGAGGAGCCCGATGAGGTGCTTGATGAGCACCGACTTGCCGGTCCCCGAGGGGCCGAGGATGACCGAGATCATGCCCTCGGGCAGACCGACGTTGAGACCGCGCAGGACGGCGTTGTTGCCGAAGGAGCGGTGGACGTCGATGCACTCGATCGACCAGAAGTCGCCGGGCGTCTCCTCGTGGACGGCGATCGCGCCCTCGTGGTGGCTGTAGTCGCTCGCGCTGTCGAGCAGGCGTGCGGTGTCCGGGTCGGCCGCGCCGGGCGGCCCTCCGTGGGTGCTCATGAAGTGCGTCCTCCGTCGCGGCGGTCGAGCGCCGCCTCGATCTCGTCGCGGTAGTCCCCGGCGAGCTGGCCGATCGGGGCGATGACGCGCATGAAGCGGCGCACCGGCCCGCGGAAGGCGATCCGCTCGGCGGCGATCTTCATCGGCAGCGGGAGGCCGCCGAGGAACAGCTCGTGGATGTCGATGCTGTCGAGCTGGAGCGCGGCCTCGGTGGGGGCGCTCGAGTCGTCGTCGACCTCGACGCGCCCGTCGCCGAGACGCAGGACGACGCGGCGGCCGGGGAGGTCGCGGACCTCGAAGGCGATCGACGTCTCGGCGCGCGCGAGCGTGCCGCTGAGCTGCGGGTTCTCCGCCCCGCGGTGCATGGTCTCGACGAACGCCGTGACGATCGCCTCGGCGCCGGGCGTCGGGGTCGCCGGGCGCTCCCGCGACTCGGGCTCCTCCTGCATCACCATCTCGTTCCTTTCCTGCGCCCCGCCGGGCGCGCTCGCGTGTCGCGAGACGGCGGGCGCATGCGTGACGTCGTGAGGGCCGGCGACCTGCGCCGGGCCGCTCGCGCGGGGTCGGGGCTCGACTGCGGCGCGAGCCGCGGCGGTCCGCGCGCCCGCCCCTGGCGAGAGCGCGCGCAGACGCGCGGCGCAAGCGCGCGCGACCCCTGTCACCTGCCCGTCGACTGCTCCCACGACCCCTCGATCTCCCATCGGGCGTTTACGAGCGTTTACGTTAACCGTCGTTCACGACCGTTGTCAAGCCGATGCCCCTCCGGGAAGCAGAACGGCCGCGGATGTCCGCGGCCGTCCTGGGGGCGCAGTCGTGGGCGGCGGGCCGCTCAGGGGACGACGGCGGCCGACGGCGACCACGCGCCCTCGCCGGCTGCGCTGCGGGTGCGGACGCGGACGCGCCAGCTCTCCCCCGCCTTGGCGCGCCAGCGCCCGGCGGCCGCTGTCGTGCCCTCGCGCCACATCTCCCACTCGCCCTTGCGGCCCTTGCGCCGCTGCACGTCGAAGCTCAGCCCGTCGCGCTCCTCGAGCGCCCATCGGACGACCGCGGTGCGCACGACCTTCCGCGACCGCGCGCGGCTGCGCCGGCTCTTCGTGCGCACGACCTTCTTGCGCAGCTCGGCCTCGGGACCCACCCTCACGCGGGCGTTCATGAAGCCGGGGTGCGTGGGCCCGACGAGGTGATGGGTGCCCGCCGTGAGGACCCAGCGCGCGTCGCCGCGGGGCGGGATCGTGAACGAGAAGAGACCGCTGCGCTCGGCCACGACGTGGGTGTACGAGCTGCTCGCGTTCGCGATGCGCAGGACGTCACCGACCTCGCCCTCCGTGAGCGCCTGCTTGAGGGCGATCGAGCCGAAGACGGGATCGCCGGTCGCGGTGACCGTGAGGGTCTCGTACGTCTCCTCCGCCTCGCTCTCGGCGAGTGCGCCGGGGGCGGCGAGGAGGCCGGCGGCGAGCAGGCCGGCGAGGGCCACAGCGGGAGATCGCGGCATATCGCCGCTCACGGTGGCAGGCCAGTTGCCCCTCCGGATCTCCCCCCGGGGGCATTCCGGGCCTCCCTCGCGGGATTTCGCGCGCCTGGCGGGCCGCCAGCCGCGCGCGCCCGGCTCGTCGGCGCGGTCGGGGCCGCCCGCGCGGGCGCGACCCCTCCTCTCAGCCGGTGAGCTCGGCCTCGTCCTCGGCAGGCGCGAACGAGGCGAGCCCCTCGCTCACGATGCCGACGAGGAGCCCGGGGACGTCGTGCGCCTTGAGCGCCGCCGGCGGCCACTGTGCGACGGAGTGCAGGAGGCCGACGGCGGCGTAGGCGGCCGTGACGATGTCCTCGTGCGGACGCTCGGGGTAGCAGCGCGTGAGCACCTCGATCCAGCGGTTCATGTGGGCCTTCGTGCGCCGGGCCACCTCGCGGCGCCAGGGCTGGGCGATGGCCCGGTCCTCGCGGGTGTAGATGCCGACCGTCTCACGGTGCTCGACCGCGAACTCCGCCTGGGCGCGGATGAGCGCGGCGAGCTCCTCGTGCGGGTCGTCCATCCGGCCGGTGAGCCGGAGGAACAGCTCGTCGAGCGCCTCGTGGTAGAGGGTCGCGAGAAGATGGTCCTTCCCGGAGAAGTGCCGGTAGATCGCGGGGCCGGTGACGCCGACGGCCTCGCCGATCTCGTCGACGCCGACGGCGTGGAAGCCGCGCTCGTAGAAGAGCTTGGCCGCGGCGTCGAGGATCTCTCGTTCACGGGACATGAGTGAACGATAGTAAACATGCCGAAGCGGAGCGGCAGCGATGCCGCCGCTCCGCCCTCGTTGCCCCGCGTGTGCCGCTCAGGTCACCCCGGCCGGCCTCCTCGCCCCGGCACGCGCGGGGCCGAGCGGCGCCTCTCCCCGGATGAACGCGGCGCAGCGCTCTCCCATGAGGATCGCCGGCGCGTTCGTGTTCGCGCGGGTGATCCGGGGGAGGGCGCTCGCGTCCGCGACCCGCAGGTTGCCGACGCCATGGACCCGCAGCTCGGGGTCGAGGACGCCCTCACCCGGCTCGCCCATCCGCGCCGTGCACGACGGATGGTACGTGTGCTGACAGGTGTCGCGGATCCAGCGCTCGAGGTCCTCGTCCGACTGGACCGCCGCCCCCGGGGTGATCTCGCGCGACACCATCTCGCGCAGCGGCGAGCGGTCGAAGATGTCGCGCGTGAGGCGCACGCCGCGCATGAGCGCCTCGAGGTCGGAGCGCTCCGTGAGGATGTTGAGGAGGACCGCGGGCTTCTGCGTCGGGTCCGACGAACGCGCGAGGACCGTGCCCTCGCTCTTCGGCGTCCAGTAGGACTGCGCGATCATCATCGCGGGCCGGGGGTGCTTCGCGGCCCCGTGCTCCCAGTAGAAGGCGGGGCCCATGACGAGCTGCATGTCCGGCGCCGTGAGCTCGGGCAGCGTGCGGATGTGCGCGAGCGCCTCACCCACGTTGCTCGCGAGCTTCCCGCCGCCGCGCGGGAGCCACTTGAGGAGGTGCTTCGGCTTCTCCGCGTCGGAGAGGCCGAGGTGGGGCTCCCGCAGCTCGTAGTTGACGAACGTCATCGGGTGCTCGGAGAGGTGGGCGCCGACCGCGGGGTTGTCGACGACGACGTCGACGCCGATCTCGCGGAGATGGTCGGCGGGCCCGATGCCCGAGAGCTGGAGCAGGTGCGGGGTGTTGAACGCGCCGCCGCTGACGACGATGTCGCCGCGCGAGCCGATCTGCTTCACCTGGCCCTTGTGCTCCACCTCGACGCCGACCGCGACGCCGCCCTCGATGACGATGCGCCGGACGAGCGCGTTCGTGAGCACCGTGAAGTTCTTGCGGCGCCGGGCCGGGTCGATGTAGCCGCGGGCGGCGCTCCAGCGCCGGCCGCCGCTCGTGTTCGTCGCAGAGTGCTGGACGCCCTCGAGCACGGGACCGCTGAGATCCTCGGTGCGCGGGATGCCGGAGTCGACGGCGGCGTCGATGAAGGCCGACGTGCAGGCGTCCGGCGTCGAGAGCCGGCGGACGCGGATGGGCCCTCCCTTCCCGTGGCCGGGACCGGTGAGAAAGTGGTCCTCCATGCGCACGAAGTAAGGCTCGACCTCGTCCCACGACCAGCCTGGGATGCCCCAGCCGTCGAAGTCCTGGTCGCTCCCGCGGACCCAGAGCATGGCGTTCATCGCGCTGCAGCCGCCGAGGAGCTTGCCCCGCGGCTGGTAGAGGCGCCGACCGTCGAGCGCGGGCTCGGGCTCGGTCTCGTAGTCCCAGTCGCGGGCGGTGTGGAAGAGGCCCGAGAAGGCGAGCGGCGCCCGGGCCTCGAGCCTGCGGTCGGAACCGCCGGCCTCGAGCAGCAGGACGCGGCGGGCCGGGTCCTCGCTGAGGCGGCCGGCGACCGCGCAGCCCGCCGAGCCGGCGCCGATGACGATGTGGTCGTACGTCTCCATGGCGCGATCCTGGAGGACGCGTGCGGCGCGCGGTCTGGTGTTCGCACAAGGGCGCCACCCACGCGACTGGAGGAATCACGGACGAACCGCGGACCGGCGCTCGCTCGCCCCCGCTCTGTGAGAGGGTCGGCCCGTGGAGCATCGGCGCCGCGTCCTCTCATCCGGTCGGGCCCCCGACCGCACGCCGGAGTGCGAGCGCCTCGTCACGGAGATCGCCGCGACCATCGACGCCGACAACGACGACGTCGCGGAGATCCTCGTCGAGCACATCACCGAGGTCGTCGACCTCGTCCGTGACGACGAGGACGTGCGGGACGACCTGCGCGCGGTCGCGCGCGCGTGCGCGGCGCTCCTCACGGCGATGACGCGCTCGTGGAGCGACCCTCATGTCGTCCCGCCGCCGCAGGACGCGCTCACGTGGGCGAGGACGCTCGTCGCGCGCGGCCTCCCGATGGACGCCGTGCTCCGCGTCTTCCGCCTCGGCCAGGCGCGCTACCGCGAGATCTGGCACGAACGGCTCGCGGCGTCCGACGCGCCGCCGGAGGTCGTCTACGAGGCGCTGCGCGTGACGTCCGTCTTCACCTTCGCGTGGGTCGACGCGATCCTGCAGCCGCTCGCGGTGGTCTACGAGGAGGAGCGCGAGCGCACGATGCGGCGGGCGCACGCCGTCCGCGCCGAGACGGTCGAGGCGATCCTCGCGGACGAGCCGATCGACAAGCAGGTGGGCAGCGCGCGCCTCGGCTACGACCTCGGCCGCACGCATCTCGCGTTCATCGCCTGGAGCGAGGAGGGCGCCGGGGAGAGGCCGAGCGGCCATCTCGAGGACGTCGCCGCCGCGGTCGCCCGCGCGTTCGCCGGCGGGCCCGCGCGGCCGCTGCTCCTGCGCACCGCCTCGCGCGTCGTCTCCGCCTGGGTGCCGCGCGGGGAGCTGTCCGCGTCGCGCATCGCATCGGCCCGCAACGCGCTCGAGGGCACCGGGGTCCGGATCGCGGTCGGCCAGCCCGCACGGGACCTCGAGGGCTTCCGCAAGAGCCACGACCACGCCCGGCGCACGCGCCGCGTCGCCCGGCTGCTCCGCGGCTCGGCGGCGGTGACGCTCTACTCGGACGTCGCGGTCGCCGACCTCCTCACACGCGATGCGCAGGCCGCGCGCGAGCTCGCCCGCGCGACCCTCGGGCCGCTCGCCGGTGAGGACGAGGGCTCTCGCCGCCTCCTGGCGACGCTGCGCATCTTCTACGCGGAGGGGCAGAACTACGCGAAGGTGGCGCGCCGCCTCGGCATCCACCACAACACCGTCGCCTACCGCGTGCGGCGCGCGATCGAGCTCACCGGGCTCACGGATGCCGACTCCCTCCTCCTCCAGGCCGCCGTCGAGATCGTCGGCCTCCTCGAGACGGATCTCGTCGCCGCGCTCGACGAGTGAACGGCCGTTCGTCGGTTTCACGAAGGGCGGGCGCGAGACGCCGGTACTCGACCCGAAACGACCTCCTCGGGCGGGGCGATCATCGCGTGACGACCGTTCCGACAGAGGAGGAGACCTCGCATGTCGCTCACCGCACCGCCCGACCTCAGCATCAGGACGAAGGAGTTCTGGGCGCGCCCCTGGGGGGAGCGCGAAGAGGTGTTCAAGGCGATCCGCCGCGAGAACCCGGTCATGTGGAGCGACCCCATGGAGTCCGACCTCCTCCCGCCGGAGGAGAACACGCGCGGCTTCTGGTCGCTCACGAAGTACGAGGACATCCGCTTCGCGAGCCGCAACCCGCAGATCTTCTCGTCGGAGGGCGGGGTCATCCTCGAGGACTTCCCCGAGATCGTCACCGAGATGGCGCAGTCGTTCATCGCGATGGACGCGCCGCGGCACACGTCGCTGCGCGGGATCACGCTCACGGCCTTCACGCCCGCGAACATGCGCCGGCTCCAGGGCTGGATCCGCGGGCACGCCAGCGACCTCGTGGGCGAGCTCGCGCCGCTCGGCGAGGGCGACTTCGTCGAGCTCATCTCGTCGCAGATGCCCGCTCGCATCTTCGGCGAGTTCTTCGGGCTCGAGCGCGGCAGCGACCTCTACCACCGCGCCGTCGGCGCCGCCCAGGGCGTCCTCGCGTGGACGGATCCCGAGGTGTGCGGCGACCGCACCGCCCTCGAGCAGTTCGCGGGCTGCGCCCAGGAGCTGCACGAGGTCATCGGCGAGCTCATCCCCGAGCGGCGGGCGAACCCCGGCGAGGATCTCGTGAGCTGGATCGTCAACGCCGAGTTCGAGGGCAAGATGATGACCGACTTCGAGATCGGCTCCTTCTTCGTCCTCCTCGCCGTCGCGGCGAACGACACGACGCGCAACGGCTCGGCGATCGCCATGCAGGCCTTCTCGGACTTCCCCGAGCAGAAGCGCCTCCTGCAGGAGGACATCCCCGGTCGCATCGACAGCGCCGTCGAGGAGATGCTGCGCTGGGCGACGCCGCTCATCCACATGCGGCGGACCGCGAAGGAGGACGTCGAGATCCGCGGGAAGACGATCCGCAAGGGCGAGAAGGTCGCTCTCTGGTACTGCTCGGGCAACCGCGACGAGGAGCACTGGGGCAACCCCTACGAGTTCGACATCCTCCGCAGCCCGAACCACCACCAGGCCTTCGGGGGCGGCGGCCCGCACTACTGCCTCGGTGCCGCTCTCGCCCGTCAGATGCTGAAGTCGCTCTTCTCCGAGCTCTTCACGCGCGTCCCCGACATCCAGTGCGGGGAGGCCGACCCGCTCATCGCGAACTTCGTCCACGGGACGAAGCGCCTGCCGGTCACCTGGACCCCGACGGAGGTCTGAGAACGGCGCGGCCGCACGCGCCGGCGTCGCCTCTCCCCTTCGGCGGCGCCGGCGCACGTGGCGCCACGGGCCGCGGCGCGGCCCGGCCCCCGGCCGGCCCCTCCCGGGCGGCCGAGAACGCGAAGCGCGCCGCATGGGGCCCGCCCCTGGGTTCTCGGCGGTTGGGGCGCGCTCAGTACGAACGCGGCAGGCCGAGCGTGTGCTCGGCGACGAAGTTGAGGACCATCTCCCGCGAGACCGGCGCCGTCTTGAGGAGCCGGGCGACGAACCACAGCGTCGAGAGCCCGTACTCGAGGGCGAGGCCGTTGCCGCCGTGGGCCTGCATCGCGCGGTCGAGCGCCCGCAGACTCACCTCCGAGGCGAGGAACTTCGCCATGTTGCTGTCCGCGCCGGCGTCGAGCCCCGCGTCGTAGCGCAGCGCGCCGCGCTGGAGGAGGAGGCGCGCCGCCTCGAGCTCGATGCGGACCTCGGCGAGCGGATGGGCGACGCCCTGGTGGCTCCCGATCGGCACGCCCCACACCTCGCGCTCGTTCGCGTAGGCCGCCGCCTTGTCGAGCGCGTAGCGCGCGATGCCGTTGCACATCGCCGCGCCCATGAGCCGCTCGGGGTTGAGCCCGTCGAAGAGCGCCTTGAGACCGGCCCCCTCGCCGCCGATGACCCGGTCCGCCGGAACGACGACGTCGTCGAGGAAGAGCGTCCACTGCCGCTCGGGCGCCTGGACGGCGGTCGGGATGAGCTGACGCTCGAGCCCGGGGGCGTCGGCGTCGACGACGAAGAGCGAGAGCGGCGCGCGGCCCTTCGCGTCCGGCTCGCCGGTGCGGGCGACGACGAGGACGATCGAGGCGTCCTCGACGCCGGAGATGAAGGTCTTCTGGCCGCGCAGCACGTAGGCGTCGCCGTCGCGACGGGCGCGCAGGGCGACGCGATGCGAGTTCGAGCCCGCCTCGGCCTCGGTGATCGCGAAGGCCGCGCGGATCTCGCCGGCGGCGAGAGGGGCGAGCCAGCGCTCGCACTGCTCGGGGTCGGCGTGCCGGGCGAGGATGCTCCCGACGATCGCCGGCGAGATGACGAGGATCGGCATCGGGCAGCCCGCCGCGGCGAGCTCCTCCTCGACCCAGCACAGAGCGGAGATCCCGAGGCCGCCGCCCCCGTGCTCCTCGGGGAGGTTCGCGCCGACGAAGCCCGCGGCGGCGAGCTCGGACCACAGCGCGGCGGGGAACTCGCCGGACGCCGCGTGCTCGGCGAAGTACTGGTGGCCGTAGCCACCGGCGATGCGGGCGACGGTCTCGCGGAGGAGCTGCTCCTCCGCACTGGGGACGAGCGGGATCGCGGCTTGGGTCTCGAGCATGCGCGGATGCTAACAGTCGTTAACTCTTCTGCTAGTCTCGCGCCCCACCACACGACAGGAGGAACGCATGCCCGACCCCTCACAGGTCGGCCTCGAGCTGGACGAGGTCACGTTCCCGGTCGAGCGCGGGAAGGTCCGCGAGTTCGCCCGGGCGCTTCACGACGACGACCCGATCTACGTCGACGACGCCGCAGCGCGCGCCGCGGGCCACGACGGGATCCCCGCGCCGCTCACCTTCGCGATGTCCGCCTTCCACTGGCGCGAGCGCGACGCGGCCATCGAGGACCTCGGGTTCGACTTCAAGCGGCTGCTCCACGGCGGCACGACGTGGGAGTACCTGCGGCCCGTCGTCGTGGGCGACGAGCTCACGATGCGGCGGAAGGTCGCCGCCGTCGACGAGCGCGAGGGCAAGCGCGGCGGGACGATGACCTTCGTGACGATCGAGGGCGAGATCACCAACGCCGACGGCGACGTCGTCATGCGCCAGATCGACACGCTCATCCAGACGGGAGGCTGAGAATGACTGATATCGAGACGACCGACGGGCTCCGCGCGGTCTCCGAGGGCGACACCGGACCGGAGACGACGCTCGGCCCGATCACCCGCACCGACCTCGTCCGCTACGCGGGCGCAGGCGGCGACTTCAACCCGATCCACCACGACGAGACGTTCGCCCGCGAGTCGGGCCTCGACACCGTGTTCGGGATGGGGATGTACCACGCCGGCGTCCTCGCGAACCACGCGGCGCACTGGCTCGGCCGTGAGAACGTGCGTCGCCTCGAGCTGCGCTTCACGGGCCAGGTCTGGCCCGACGACGTCCTCACGATCGGCGGAACCGTCGACTCCATCGAGGAGTCCGACGATGGCCGCCTCGCGACGTGCTCCCTCGCCGCGACGCGCCAGAACGGCGACGTCGCGCTCAAGGCGAAGGTCGTCGCGCAGGTCGCCTGACGCGGGCCCGCGCCCTCCCGCCCGCCCCCTCTCTCCGGGCGGGAGGGCGCCACCCGCTGTGTGAGCGTACGTTCACGCAGCGACCCACGTGCGACCTCCCGCGCGGCCGCCCGCCGCGCCCCTCCGCCCGCTCCTTCCCCGGCGACCCGGGGTCCGGGCTACACCCGCACGCACGGCCTGCCGATAACGACCGTGTGGGTGCGTCGTTCCCCCCAACGGCCCGCTGGCTGCTCGCCGCTCTCGTCCCCCTCGGGCTCGTCGTCTTCGCCGCGGCCCTCCTCGGGCCGGTCGCGACCGCCGTCGCGATCGCGACCGCGATCGCGCTCCTCGCCGCGCTCGTCCACCGACTCGTCCGCGCGACCGCCGACGCGACGGCACGGGCCGAGGAGCGCGCCGCCGAGCACCAGGTGCTCGCGCGACTCGGTCGCGACGCGCTCCAGGCCACCGACGAGCGCACGCTCCTGCGCAAGGCGGTGCTCGCCCTCGACACGATCCTCGACGTCGACTGCTGCGCGGCCTTCGCGTTCGACGAGGACGGCGCGCTGCGGCTCGCCGCTGGCGCCGGCTGGGCCGCCGAGGCGCCCGCCGTCGAGGCGGCGACCTGCCCGGGGTCCGAGGCGGGCTGGGTGCTCGACCACGACGGGCCCGTCGTCGTCGAGGACTTCGACGAGGAGCACCGCTTCCGCGTCGCGCCGCTCCTGCGCCGCCGGGGCGCGGTCGGCGGCATGTCCGTCGCGTTCCGCGGCTCGAGTCGGGCGTACGGCGTGCTCGGGATGCACACGATCGAGCGGCGACGCTTCAGCGAGCACGACACCGCGTTCCTGCAGTCGGTCGCCCACATCCTCGGGTCGGCGCTCGAGCGCCTCGAGTCCGAGAGGATCACGCGCCACGCGGCTCTCCACGACGCGCTCACCGGCCTGCCGAACCGGACCCTCGTGAGCGACCGCCTCGCGACGGCGCTCGCGCGGGCGCGACGTGACGGCGCGACCGTCGCCGTCGTCCTCCTCGACCTCGACAACTTCAAGCTCGTCAACGACAGCTATGGGCACGACGTCGGCGACGAGCTGCTCGCCGGGGTCGCCCCGCGGCTCGCCGCGGCCGTCCGCGAGACGGACACCGTCGCCCGCCTCGGAGGCGACGAGTTCGTCGTCGTCTTCGACGGCGTCCCCGACGAGGCCGACCTCGAGGCGCTCGCCGAGCGGGTGACCGGCGTCTGGGCCCGGCCGCTGGCGACCGCGCACGGCGAGGTCCGCACGAGCGCGTCGGTCGGCGTGAGCGTCTGCGCCGGCGGCGAGCGCAGCGCTGCGGAGCTCCTCCGCGAGGCCGACATCGCGATGTACCGCGCGAAGGAGAGCGGTCGCGGGCGCGTCGTCTTCTACGACGGCGACATGCGCCGCGAGACCGTCCGCCGCCTGCAGCTCGAGACCGATCTGCATCGTGCCATCGAGGACGGTGAGCTCGACCTCGTGTTCCAGCCCATCGTCCGCGTCGAGGACCGCCACGTCGTCGGGCTCGAGGCGCTCATGCGCTGGACCTCCTCCATCCACGGTCCCGTCTCGCCCGCGGAGTTCGTGCCGATCGCCGAGCAGTCCGGGCTCATCGACCGCATCGGTGCCCTCGCTCTCGGGAAGGCCTGCGCGCGTCTCGCCGACTGGCGGGCCTGCGACCCGCTCGCCGAGGATCTCTACGTCTCGGTGAACGCCTCGGCGGTCGAGCTCGCCGACCCCCGATACGCCGACCGGGTCGCCGCCGAGCTGCGCCGGCACGAGCTCGCTCCCGACGCGCTCGCGATCGAGCTCACCGAGACGGCGTTCCTCGATGCCCGCGGCGATGCCGAGGCGACGGTCTCGGCGCTGCGCGGCCTCGGCGTCCGGGTCGTCCTCGACGACTTCGGGACCGGGTACAGCTCGCTCGGGCATCTCACGCGGGTCGCGGTCTCGCAGATCAAGGTCGACCGCACGTTCGTCTCCGGCTCCGGCGCCGACCAGGGCAAGGCGATCCTGCCGGCGGTCGCCTCCATGGCCGACGCCCTCGGCATGGGTGTCGTCGCCGAGGGCGTCGAGACGGAGGAGCAGCTCGCGCGCGTCGCCCGCGACGGCTGCGCGCTCGCGCAGGGCTACCTGTTCTCGCGGCCGGTCGCCGCCGAGCACGTCCTCGACGTCGTCGGCCGCGCGGCGGGCAGCGCCGCGGCGGCGCCCGTCACGGACGCGAGCTGAGCGGGATCAGGCGCGGCTGCGCACGAGGCGCGCGAGCATGCCGCCGAGACCGCCCCGGCTGCGCCGCCCGCGGCGGCGGCGGGTCGTGGCCCGACCGCCACGACGAGCGATCTTGCCGATCATGTAGGTCTGGAAGAGGCGCTTGAGCATGCTGCTCGATGCCCGGAGCGCCGTCGCGGGAACCCCGAGAGCGCCGAGTCCGTCCTCCTGAGGGCACGGATGCCCCGATCGGAAGAGGACGCACGGCGCCGCCGCAGCGATCCTCTGGGCATGAGCACGATCGCGCACCGTCCGACGCTCGATGGGGCGGACCTCTCGAGCCGCGAGTTCTGGGCCCGCCCGTTCGACGAGCGCGAAGAGACCTTCGCCCGTCTTCGCCGTGACTGCCCGATCTCGTGGCACCGTCCCTACGAGTCCACCCTCATGCCTCCCGAGGAGGACACGCCCGGATTCTGGGCGATCACCCGGTACGAGGACTGCCGGAAGATCTCCCGCGACGCGCAGCGGTTCATCAGCTCGAAGGGCGTGCTCATGGAGGACGTCCCCGAGGTCGTCCTCGTCGCCTCGCACTCCTTCCTCGGGATGGACGGCGACGAGCACCGTCAGCAGCGCGGCATCGTCTCGACGGCGTTCACGCCGCGCAACGTCATGAAGATCGAGGACTGGATCCGCCAGCACGTCACCGAGCTCATCGACGAGATGGCGCCGAAGGGCGAGGGCGACTTCTGCGAGCTCTACGCGAAGCAGCTCCCCGGCTACATCTTCGCCCACTTCTTCGGCGTCCCCAGGGGCTCGGAGGACCAGCAGAAGATCATGGACGCGGCCGAGCGCATGCTCGCCTGGGACGACCCGAACTGCGCGATGGGCCGCGACGCGCTCACGACCTTCGCCGAGGAGGCCGAGATCATCCAGGACATCGCGCTCGCGTCCGCCGACCGCATCCGGTCGAGCGGCGAGCGCGCGGACAACATGGTCGGCTGGGTGCTCGAGGCCGAGTTCGAGGGCCGCAAGCTCGAGGACTGGGAGATCGCGGCGTTCTTCTCGCTCCTCGGCTCGGCGGCGAACGACACGACGCGCCACTCGATCGCGCACGCGCTGCGCCTCCTCGAGGAGCACCCCGACCAGAAGGAGCTCTTCCTCTCGGATCCCGAGGCGCACGTCGACGGCCTCGTCGAGGAGGTCCTGCGCTTCGCGACCCCGGTGATGCACTTCCGCCGCACCGCGACCGAGGACGTCGAGGTCGGCGGCCAGGAGATCGCCGCCGGCGACAAGGTCGTCCTCTGGTACTGCTCGGGCAACCGCGACGAGGACGCCCTCGACGACGCCGCGAGGTTCGACATCACGCGCGACCCGAACCGCCACCTCGGCTTCGGCGCGGGCGGTCCGCACTACTGCATCGGCGCCTCGCTCGGCCGGCAGATGGTGAAGGCCTCGATGCTCGAGATCTTCAGCCGGCTGCCCGACATCCGCCTCGACGGCGACGTCGTGTTCCAGCAGAACAACTTCCTCCACGGCGTCCACGAGATGCCGGTCCGCTGGACGCCGCCGAGCTGACGCTCACGCCCGTTTCGCCCACCCCACCTGACGAAACTCACCCTAGGCGTGAGTTTCGTCAGGGAGGATGGCCCCGAGCACGTCGAGCGCGCGGTCGCGGTGGGCGTCGAGCTCGGCGACGAGGCGGTCCGCGTCGCGGGCGACGACCGCGTCGATGATCGCGTCGTGGGCCTCGATCGAGCGGGTCCGCTCCTCCGGGGCGTTGTAGTAGAGCGCCCGGTAGGCCTCGGTCGAGTCCCAGAGGAGGCGGATGAGCCGCATCGCGTGCGGCTGGGCCGGCGAGTCGAGGATCGCGAAGTGGAAGCGGCGGTTCGCCTCGAGCTCGGCGGCGACGTCGCTGGCCTGCGCCGCCTCGAGGCAGTCGCCGGCCGCGCGGCGGATGCGCTCGACCGCCTCGTCGTCGATGTCCTCGAGCGCGCGGCGGGCGGCGCGGTCCTCCAGGAGACGCCGCAGCTCGTAGATCTCGCGGAGGTCGGAGAGCCGCAGCTCGGTGACGAAGTAGCCGCGGCGCGGCAGGTAGGTCACCTGGCCCTCCTGCTCGAGGACGCGGAGCGCCTCGCGCACAGGGGCGACGCTGACGCCGAACCGCGAGGCGAGGTCCTCCTGGTTCGCCCGGTCGCCCGGCCGCAGCTCGCCGGCGACGATGAGCGCACGCAGGCCGTCGACCGCGTGCTGCTGGGCCGTCCCGAGGCCGGCGCGCAGCGTGCTCACCGGAAGGCCTGCTCGCCGGTGAGGGCGGCGCCGATGACGAGTGCGTGGACGTCCGCGGTGCCCTCGTAGGTCACGACGGACTCGAGGTTGTTCATGTGGCGGATGACGGGGTACTCGAGCGTGACGCCGTTCGCGCCGAGGACCTGGCGGGCGGTCCGCGCGACGTCGAGGGCGGCGTCGACGTTGCCGAGCTTGCCCATGCTCACCTGCTCGGGGAGGAGCCGCCCCGCGTCCTTCAGCCGCCCGAGGTGCAGCGCGAGGAGCGTCGCGCGGTTCACCTCGAGCGCCATGCGGGCGAGCTTGCCCTGCTGGAGCTGGAACGCGGCGATCGGCCGGCCGAACTGGACGCGCTCCTTGCTGTAGTCGAGCGCCGACTCCAGGCATGCCCGCGCAGCGCCTGCGGCGCCCCACACGATCCCGTACCGGGCCTCGTTGAGGCACGAGAGCGGGCCCTTGAGCGAGGAGACCTCGGGGAGGACGGCGGAGGCGGGGAGACGGACGTCGTCGAGGAGCAGCTCGCTCGTCACCGACGCGCGGAGGCTGAGCTTCTGGTGGATGTCCTGCGTCGTGAAGCCCGGCGTGTCGGTCGGGACGACGAACCCACGGAGGCCCTCGTCGGTCCGCGCCCACACGACCGCGACCTCGGCGATGGAGCCGTTGGTGATCCACATCTTCTGGCCGTGGAGGATCCAGTCGTCGCCGTCGCGGCGGGCGCGGGTGCGCATCGAGCCGGGGTCGCTGCCGCTGTCGGGCTCGGTGAGCCCGAAGCAGCCGATCGCCTCCCCGCGGGCCATGCGCGGCAGCCACTCCTGCTTCTGCTCCTCGGAGCCCCAGCGCCAGATCGCGTACATCGCGAGCGACCCCTGGACGGAGACGAGCGACCGCACCCCGCTGTCCCCGGCCTCGAGCTCCATGCAGGCGAGCCCGTAGGCGGTCGCGCTCGCGCCGGCGCAGCCGTAGCCCTCGAGGTGCATCCCGAGCAGCCCGAGGCGCCCGAGCTCCGTCGCGAGCTCGCGCGGGATCGTCGCCTCCTCGAACCAGTCGCCGACGTGCGGGACGACGTTCTCGCGGACGAAGGCCCGGACGGTGTCGCGGATGAGCCGCTCCTCGTCGGAGAGGAGGTGGTCGACGTCGAGGTAGTCGGTCGGGCGCAGCGCGGGCGCAGGGGTCGTGGCGGTCGTCGTCATGGGTCCTCCGGCGGAGTCGGTTTCTTCGATCTTCGAAGATCGAGGATCTCGCGTCAAGGGCCTTCCCCCGGGGCGGCGGGGCGATGGCTACTCGCCGAGCGGGCGGACCGGCACCGCCGGGACCCCCGCGAGGAGATGCCGCGCGGGGTACTCGCCGGCGGTGAGGACGGCCCCGGTGGCGACGAAGGCGTTGCGGCCGACGTGGACGCCGCGAAGGACCACCGCGTTCGTCGCGACCATGACGTTGTCCTCGAGCACGACCGGAGTCGAGACGACCGGCTGGCTCAGGAAGCCGACGTCCGAGCCGTCGTGCGTGTGGTCGGAGTCCATGACCGTGACGCCCTCGGCGAGGCCGACGCGGTCCCCGAGCTCGATGCTCTCGTGGCAGTGGACGGTGACGTTGCGCGCGATGACGACCTCGTCGCCGGCCCGCAGGTCGCCCCGCGACTTCAGCTCGCTGCCGTCGCGGACCTGGGTCTGCTCACCGAGCCGGATCGCCCCGCCCCAGGCCTGGAGCCGGATCCGGTCCTGGAAGGTCCCGCGGTCGCCGACCTCGATGAGTCCGTCGAGATCCGTGCGGACGTCGAGCGTGACGTCGCGGCCGAACCGGCAGTCGCGGCCGAGGCGCAGGGTGAGCGTCCCGCCGCGGCCCGCCGCGTCGATCACGAGCCGCAGCGGCGCGTCGAGCCGGGGCGGCTCCGCCGCCTCGACGACGAGCCGGCAGCCCTGGCGTGCGAGGCGCAGGCGCGCGGCGAGCACCCACGCGCGGAAGCGGGCGGCGCGGACCTTGGCGGCGAGCGCGCCGAGCGGCGACGGCCGGGACGGGGCCGGCGGCGCGCCGTCGCCGCGGACGAGCTCGGGCGGGATCGGGGGAAGCGGCGCGGCCGGGTCCGGCACGGTGGACGCGCGCCGCGCGAGGATCGCCGACTGCGAGCCCGGGACGGCGGCGGGTGCGTCCTGCTGCGCGACGGCCGGCGCGGGCGCTCCGGCGACCGGTGCCTGCGCCGGAGCCGGCGCGGCCGACGCCTCCTCGAGGAGCGCGGCGACCGCCGCCGGGGTCGGGTGGTCGAAGACGAGCGTCGACGGGAGCCGCAGCCCCGTCACCTGGCCGAGGCGGTTGCGCAGCTCGACGGCCGCCAGGGAGTCGAAGCCGAGGTCCTTGAAGTCCCGGTCGGGGCGGACCTCGTCGACGGCGTCGAGCCCGAGCGTCGCCGCGGCCTGCTCCCGCACGAGATCGACGAGGACGTCCCGCCGGTCCCCGGGGGCCGCGGCGGCGAGCCGTCGCGCGAGGGGCGCGGCCGCGGCGCCCGCGGATGTGCCCGGCCCCCGCGCGAGGTCGCGCAGGAGCGGGGGGAGCGTGCCCGCCGCTGCCCGCTCGCGCAGCGCCGGGCGGTCGAGCGGCAGCGCGACGAGCCCCGGGGCGGGGTGCGCGAGCGCGGCGTCGAGGAGGGCGAGGCCCTCCTCGGTGGAGAGGGGCCGGATGCCCTCGCGGGCGAGGCGGGCGACGTCCTCGTCGCGCATCGCGCCGGTGAGCCCGCTCGCCTGCTCCCAGAGACCCCAGGCGACGGAGGTCGCCGGTCGGCCCGCGGCGCGGCGGCGCACGGCGAGCGCGTCGAGCGCCGCGTTCGCCGCCGCGTAGTTCGCCTGGCCCGGCGTGCCGAGCGTCCCCGCGACCGACGAGAAGAGGACGAACGCCGCGAGATCCGCGCCGGCGGTGAGCTCGTCGAGATGCCGGGCGGCGTCGGCCTTCGGGCGCATGACGCGCGCGAGCGCCTCCTCGTCGAGGGACTCCACGACGCCGTCGGCGAGCGCTCCCGCCGCGTGGACGACGGCGGTGAGCGGGTGGGCGGCGGGGATGGCGTCCAGCAGCGCCGCGAGGGCGTCGCGGTCGCCGACGTCGCAGGCGACGACCGTCGCCTCGCAGCCGAGCGCCGCGAGGTCGGCGGCGAGCTCGGCGGCACCCTCGGCGTCGGGCCCGCGCCGACCGGCGAGGACGACGTGCCGCGCTTCGTGGGCCTCCGCGAGGTGCCGGGCGACGAGGCCGCCGAGCGCGCCCGTGCCGCCGGTGACGAGGACCGTGCCGTCGGGATCGAGCGCCCGCGGGACGGTGACGACGACCTTGCCGACGTTCCTCCCCTGGGCGAGGTGGCGGAGAGCGGCGACGCCGTCGCGCACGTCCCATGCCGTGAGCGGGAGCGCGGGGAGCTCGCCCCTGGCCGCGGCGGCCGCGACGTCGCCGAGGATCGCGCCGAGGTGGTCCGGACCGGCGTCGAAGAGGTCGAAGGCGCGGTACTCGACCCCGGGGCGCGCGGCGGCGACCTGCGCCGGGTCGCGGACGTCGGCCTTCCCCATCTCCACGAAGCGGCCGCCGCGCGGGAGCAGGTCCAGCGACGCGTCGACGAGCTCGCCGGTGAGGGCGTCGAGGACGACGTCCACGCCCTCACCGCCCGTGGCGGCGAGGAAGCGCTCGCGGAAATCGCTCGTCCGCGACGAGGCGAGGTGGTCGTCGTCGATGCCGAGCGCCCGCAGGGCGTCCCACTTCGCGGGGCTCGCCGTCGCGAAGACCTCGGCGCCGAGCCGCCGGGCGAGGTGGACGGCCGCGAGGCCGACGCCGCCCGCGGCCGCGTGCACGAGCACGCGCTCGCCGGCGCGCAGGCCCGCGAGGTCGACGAGGCCGTGGTGCGCCGTCGCGAACGCGACGGGCAGGGTCGCCGCCTCGGCGAACGACCAGCCCGCCGGGACGGGTGCGAGGAGCCGGGCGTCCGCGACGGCGAGCGGCCCGAACGCCTCGGGGACGAGGCCCGTCACGCGGTCGCCGACGGAGAGGCCGCCGACACCGGGGCCGGTCTCGACGACGACGCCCGCCGCCTCGCTGCCGAGCGGCGCCGCCCCCGGGTAGGTGCCGAGCGCGAGGAGGACGTCGCGGAAGTTGACGCCGGCGGCGCGAACCGCGACGCGGACCTCTCCGGCGGCGAGCGGACGGGCTCCGTCCCCCGCGACGGGGCCGACGCCGTCGAGCGAGCCGGCCCGACGGAGGCCGAGGCGCCAGTCGGCCGCGGGCGGCTCCGCGCTCGCGGCGCGCGCGAGGCGCGGGACGAGGAGCGCGCCGTCGCGGAGCGCGGCCTGCGGCTCGTCGGCGGGGACGGCGGGGACGGCGGGCAGCGGACCCGCCGCCGACGCGTCGTCGACGTCGAGGAGCGCGAAGCGACCGGGGTGCTCGGTCTGCGCGCTGCGGACGAGGCCCCACACCTCGGCGGCACGCGGATCGGGCACCTCGCCGGGTCGCGCCGCGACGGCCGAGCGGGTGACGAGGACGAGCCGCCCGTCCCGCGCCTCGACGTCGGCGAGCCGCTCCTGGACGAGGGCGAGCGCCGTGCGCGCCGAGGCGGCCTCGACGACGGCGTCGCCCGTCGCGGACGGCGTGCCGGGGACGGCCTCGACCCACCGGACCGCGAGGAGCGCGTCCGGCCCCGGCGCGGCGAAGGCGCCCGGGGCGGGCGGGCGCGCCTCGAGCGTGTCGACGGCGAGGACGACCTCCCCGTCCTCCCCGGTCGCGACGACCGAGAGGGCGTCGCCTTCGCCCGCACGCATCCGCACCCGCAGGGACGTCGCGCCGGGCCGCGCGACGCGGACGCCCGCCCAGCGGAACGGCAGCCGGACGCCGCCGTCCTGCGCGCGGCCGAACGCGGGGTGCAGCGCGGCGTCGAGGAGGGCGGGATGGACCTCGAAGCGCCTCGCCTCGGCGGCCTCCTCGGGACGGAGGGAGACCTCGGCGAGGAGATCGCCGCCGTGCGACCACGCGGCGCCGACGCCGCGGAACGCGGGCCCGTAGTCGTAGCCGAGCGAGGCGAGCCGGTCGTCGAGCGCGTCGACGTCGATCGGCTCGGCGCCGGGCGGCGGCCACGTGCCGTCCGCGCCCACGGGCGCGGCGTCGCGGGCCGGTCCGACGAGGCCGCTCGCGTGGCGCGCCCACTCGGCGTCGCGGCCGGCGGGGCGCGCGTGGATCACGAGCGCGCGGAGGCCGTCCCCTCCGGGCTCTCCGACGCCGACCTGCAGCTCGACCTCGTCGTCGCCGAGGACGATGGGCGCCTCGAGGGTGAGCTCGTCGACGACCTCTGCGCCCGCCGCGCGGGCCGCGCGCAGCGCGAGCTCGAGGAGGCCCGTCCCGGGGAGGAGCGCCGTGCCGCCGACGGCGTGGTCGGCGAGCCACGGGTGGGTGCGCAGCGAGACGCGGCCGGAGAGGACGAGGGCGTCGCGATCGGCGAGCGCGACGGCGGCGCCGAGCATGGGGTGTCCCGCCGCGTCGCGGGCCCGGTCCGCACCGGCGCGGGGCGGCTGCCAGAAGCGCGTGTGCTGGAAGGCGTAGGTGGGGAGGTCGGCGGGACGGGCGGAGGTGCCCTCGAGGAGGCGCTCCCAGGCGACCCTCGCCCCGCCGACCCACGCCGCGCCCGCCGACTCGAGGACGCGGTCGAGGCCGCCGTCGTCGCGACGCAGCGTGCCGGTCACCGCGACGTCGCTCGCCGTCTCCTCGATCGCCCATGTGAGGACCGGGTGGGCGCTGCACTCGATGAACGTCCCCGTGCCCTCGGCGGCGAGCGCGCGGACGGCCGGCTCGAAGAGGACGGGCTCGCGGAGGTTGCGGTACCAGTGCGCGGCGTCGAGCTCGGGGCCCGCGACGGCCTCAGCGGTCGTCGTCGAGACGAGCGGGATCTCCGCGGTGCGCGGCGCGATCGACGCGAGCTCGCTGAGGAGCCGCTCGCGGATGCGCTCGACGTGCGGGGAGTGGGAGGCGTAGTCGACCGGGATCCGGCCGGTGCGCACGCCGTCGCTCTCGCAGGCGGCGGCGAGCTCGTCGAGCGCCTCGGGGCCCCCGGAGACGACGACGGAGCGCGGTCCGTTGAACGCGGCGACGGAGAGGCGGCCGGGCCACCCGGCGAGGCGCTCACCGACCTCCTCCGGCGGCAGGGAGACCGACAGCATCCCGCCCGCCCCGGCGATCTCGGCGAGCGCGCGGCTGCGCAGGGCGACGACGCGGGCCGCGTCCTCGAGCGAGAGGACGCCGGCGACGTGGGCGGCGGCGATCTCGCCCTGCGAGTGGCCGACGACGACCGACGGCTCGACTCCGAGGCTCCGCCACAGCGCGGCGAGCGCGACGTGGACGGCGAAGAGCGCAGGCTGCACGACGTCGACGCGCTGGAGCGCGGCGGGATCGCGGAGCGCGTCGGCGAGGGGGACGCCCATGTAGTGCGCGAGCGCGTCCCCGCACGCCCGCAGCGCCGCGGCGAAGACCGGCGAGTCCTCCGCGAGCGCTGCGCCCATTCCGGCCCACTGGGACCCCTGTCCGGGGAAGACGAAGGCGACGCGCCCGGTGCTCTCGCCCACCGCGCCGGCGGCGACGCGCGCCGCGGGCGTCCCGACGGCGAGCGCGTCGAGACCGGCGAGGAGCCCGGCGCGGTCGCGGCCGGCGACGACGCCGCGGTGCGGGAGGTGCGCGCGCCCGGTCGCGAGGGTGAGCGCGACGTCGGCCGGCGCGAGGCCCGCCTCGGCGACGTGCGCGCGCAGGCGCGACGACGGGGTCATGTAGAGGAACACCATGTTCAAAACCTCGTCGCCGCACCTTGTGCGGCTGCTTGTCCTTGCGCCTGTCGTTTTCGACGCCCATCCCCCCGCCGGTCTACCTGAACCCACCTCGATGACGCCCCTGTGCACCCGGGAGGCTGCATGAGCTACGCGGTGAAGGAGATCTTTTATACATTGCAAG